>NZ_JBPBBA010000008.1:0-114771 GCF_050896395.1 Nioella aestuarii
GAGGTGCCGCCGCCAATCTACGGACCTAAGGGAGGAGGACGGTCCGTAACTGTTGCCCCGTCAGGAGCGGTATTTCGAGCGGCGACACCAAGGGAGGAGGAGGTGCCACCGCCAGTCTACGAACCCTCAAGGGAGGAGGAGAGGTTCCGTATCTGCTTTGCCCGTTCGGGCCTTGTCTTTCGGCGGCGGCGCCAGGGAGGAGGAGAGGCGCCGCCGCAGGGCTGCCGGTAAAAGGGAGGAGGAAACCGGCAGTGTTCTATGTCGTTTCGATCAGTTGGACTGACCGTAGGCTGCTTCCAGAGCGATCGAGCGGATCTCTGCGCGGGAAATGCCCAGATCGTTGAGTTCGCGGGTGCCCAGTTGGCGAAGTTCATTCACCGTGGTGCGGTAAACGCGCCATGCAGCATAAGCCTCGGCGGCGTGTTCACGGATTTCTGCGAAGCGGGCCAGCAGCGAGATCGAGCCAGCTTGAGTTTGGTGTGCGTAGGCCATGTGCCTTCATCCTTCGGTCGGTTGGGCCCGGCGGTCTGCGTCGCGGTGTTGCGGCGATCCGTGTCGATCCCTTGTTTGTTTCGATGACTAAAAAATATCGCAATGCTGCGCCTGCACAATCCCCGAGTTACTCAATGCTGCTATGCAGAAAGCGCATATCGCAAGCGTAAGGTGCTCAATTTCTTGGCTTACCCAAGGTCATTCAGCCTAAACGTCATCCGAAAGACCAAGTTTGATTAGGGGGTGCAGTTCGGGCCAATTCGCCCTATCTCATCGGGCACGAGAAAACCCACAGATCTGAAAGGCCATTCCATGAGCCAGACACGCGACTCGATTCTTGCCGCACTCGAAAAACTGGCACTTCCCGATGGCGGCACGCTGGTCAGCCGCGATTTACTGCGTGCCCTACAGATCGACGGGGGCCGTGTGTCATTTGTGATTGAAGCGCCGACCCCCGATGAGGCGCGCCGCCTTGGGCCGGTGCGCGATGCGGCAGAGGCATTGGTAAAGGGATTGCCCGGCGTGGACAGCGCCTTTGTTGCGTTGACGGCCCATGGCCCCGCTGCCCGGCCTGCGCCGGGGCAGGGGGAGCCGCCGAGCCTGAAGATCGGGGGGCATCCCAAACCGCAGCAAGGATCCATGAAGCCTTCATCGGTTCAGCGCATACTGGCCGTGGGGTCCGGCAAGGGCGGCGTGGGCAAATCCACTGTATCATCGAACCTTGCTGTTGCGCTGGCGCGTAAGGGACGGAAGGTGGGGCTGCTCGATGCCGATATCTACGGGCCTTCGCAGCCGCGCATGATGGGGGTGAACAAGCGTCCCGCATCGCCTGATGGAAAGACCATCCTTCCCTTGCATAATCATGGCGTGACGTTGATGTCGCTCGGCTTCATGCTGCCGGAGGATCAAGCGGTGGTCTGGCGTGGGCCGATGCTGATGGGGGCGTTGCAACAGATGCTGACCCAGGTGGAATGGGGCGATCTGGATGTGCTGATCGTGGACCTGCCGCCGGGAACCGGTGATGTGGCCATGACGCTGTGCCAGAAATCCGAGGTGACGGGTGCAATCGTTGTCTCAACACCGCAGGACGTGGCGCTGTTGGATGCCAAAAAGGCCATCAACATGTTTCAGACGCTGAAAACTCCGATTCTGGGGCTGATCGAGAACATGTCGGTCTTTCATTGCCCCAATTGCGGCCATGAGGAGCATATCTTTGGCCATGGCGGCGTGCGGTCCGAGGCGGAGCGGATAGGCGTGCCGTTCCTGGGCGAGTTGCCGATTTCGCTGGAAACCCGGCTGGCGGGTGACGGTGGAACCCCGATCGCGGCAGGTGAGGGACCGATGTCCGATGCGTATGCGGCCCTGGCTTCCCGACTCGTTGAGGGCGGCATGGCCTGATTTTTGCGGTCCCACATCCTGGGAAAACATGGAAACACCCCCCGGATCGCCCCGCGACCGGGGGTTTTTCGTGGAAATCTGGAAAAAAATCCCATGCGCTGTGGTGCAATTGGCACAGCCATATGTTGTGGCTCCCGCCCTTGCGACCACTTCATCTGCGCATTTGGCCGCGGCTTTTGCCACAAAATGCTGTGTTTGGAGGGTGGCTTCGGCAAAATGTGGGGAAATTTCCCATAAAAAGGGATTGATTGGGAAATCATTCCATGAGACAACAATGGCACAGCAAACGAGATCACCGGGACCAAGGCGCAAGACCAAGGACCGGAAAACAAAAAACGGCAGTTTCATACAGGCAATCTCATTCGCTGACATAGAGAGATCCGGCGCGCGGGCAGAGCAGACATCCCCCCCCAGGTAATGCGCGCGTAGTCGGACACCCCAGAAATGGGACGAGGGCGGCGGATTGAGCAGTGGCAGCTTGCTCGATCCGCCGTTGTCCTTTCGGGGACACAAAACGAGGGATAGGTAAGGACGGGGACAGTGGAGCGCAGGTTTCAGGGCGAAAGCCTGAACAAGGTAGACGGAAAGGGCCGGGTGTCGATCCCGGTTAAGTTCCGTCGTGTGCTTCAGAATTCCGACAGCGAATATACCCCCGGCGGCGCTCCGCGCCTCTATATCGCCTATGGCGACCCCAACAAGAATTATCTGGAATGCCTGTCCGGCGACGCGTTTGACGAGATCGACGCAATGATCAAGTCCGTGCAGCGCGGCACCCGCCTGCGCACAGTGCTGGAGCATTTCTACTACGCCAAATGCGAGGCGACGACGGTGGACGACACCGGCCGCCTCGTCTTGCCGCCCGCCGCGCGGGACAAGATCGACCTGGGTGCCGAGGCATTGTTCCAGGGCAAGGGCGACCAGTTTCACATTCTCAACCCCGAGGCCGGCAAAGAAGCCGAAGATAATATCGAGGCGCTTCTCGCCTCGCTTGGGGAGGGCGATTTCTTCGACCCGCTCAGTCTGGTGGGCCAGCCCGTGGGTGGCGAAGAATGACCGGCGGCGCGGCATCCGACAGATCGGCAGCCGAGCCCCATATCCCCGTGCTTCTCGATGCGATCCTGAACGCGGTCGCCCCGGTCAGTGGCGTCTGGCTGGACGGCACCTTCGGCGCGGGCGGGTATTCGCGCGGGCTGTTGGCGGCAGGGGCCGATCGGGTGATCGGCGTGGATCGCGACCCGCTGGCCTTTCAGTTGGCAGCCCCTTGGGCGGCGGAAACTGGCGATCGGCTGATCCTCGTGGAGGGCACATTTTCGGAGCTCGACCAGCACGCCGCCAAGGCCGGGTTTCCGCAGCTTGATGGCGTTGTGCTCGATCTTGGCGTCTCCTCGATGCAGCTCGATCTGGCGGAGCGCGGCTTCTCCTTCATGCGCGACGGGCCTTTGGACATGCGCATGGGGCAGGCTGGACCATCGGCTGAGGACCTCGTGAACGACGCGTCGGAAAGCGCGCTGGCCGATGTCCTGTTCCACTATGGCGAAGAACGCGCCGCGCGCCGGATTGCCAAGGCGATCGTCAAGGCGCGGGCAGAAACGCGCATCGGCTCCACCCTTCAACTGGCTGGAATTGTTGAAAAATGCCTGCCACGGGCCAAGCCGGGTCAAAGCCACCCCGCGACCCGCAGCTTTCAGGCGATCCGCATCGCCGTGAATGACGAGTTTGGGCAGTTGGCCGACGGTTTGATGGCCGCCGAACGCGCCCTTGCGCCGGGCGGGCAACTGGCCGTTGTGACCTTTCACTCGCTCGAAGACCGCATTGCCAAGCGGTTCCTGCAAGACCGGGCCAGCTTTGGTGGCGGTGGCTCTCGCTATGCGCCCGAAGCAGCAGCCCGTGAACCCGGTTTTATCCTGACCCCGCGCCGGGCCATTGCGCCCGATGCCGAAGAGATTGCCCGCAATCCGCGCGCCCGGTCAGCAAAACTACGCGTCGCAAGGCGCACCCATGCACCCGCAATGGCCCCGAATGGAGACATCATGGGCCTGCCCCGCCTATCGGAGATCCTGTAACCATGCGCGGTTTCCTCACCTTCCTGGCCGCCGTTGCCGTCGTCGCCCTCGGATACTGGGCCTATCACCAGAACATCCAGACGCAGCAAGCCCTGCGCGAGGTGGAAAGACTACAACGCGCCATCGTTGGGGAACGCGAACGCCTTGGCGTGCTGCGCGCCGAGTGGGCCTATCTGAACCGCCCCGACCGGCTGCGCGAACTGGTGGATCTGAATTTCGAACGGCTCAACCTGTTGCCCATGACGCCGGATCAGTTCGCAGTGATGGATGAGGTGATTTGGCGGCCAGAGGTGCCCGATACGCTTGAGCCTGGCGTCGAGGACGTCCTGTTCAGCGCATCCGAGGCGGAGGACCTGCCATGACTGACCCCCGCCGTATTGCCCTGCGCCCTTTGGCCCGCATTCTGGACGCCCGCCAGAAGGGTGAAAACCCTGACGCGATTGAACGTGAAAACCTGCGCTTGCGGCACGAACAGCAGCGCGACCGCCTGCGCCAGCGTGCTGAAAGCCGTCTTCTGGTGCTGGCCATCTGTTTTTTCGCGGCCTTTACAGCCGTCGGGGTCAAGATGACGGCGCTGGCGTCATCCGAACCGGAAGAGCCGCGCAGCGCGACGTCCGGCACCTCCATAATTTCCACCCGCGCCGATATCGTTGACAGGCAGGGGCGGGTTCTGGCCACCAATCTCGTGACCAACGCGCTCTACGCGCATCCGCATGAGCTGATCGATCCGGTGGCCGCCGCTGCCGGGCTTGCGGCGATCTTTGACGATCTGGATGAGGAAACGTTGTTGCGCCGCTTCGGGTCAGGGTCGCGCTTCATGTGGGTCAGGGGGTCGATCTCCCCGGAGCAACAACAGCTTGTACATGATCTTGGCGAACCCGGCCTGTTGTTCGGCCCGCGCGAGATGCGGCTCTATCCAAACGGGGCCGTGGCGGCGCATGTGCTTGGCGGCGCGCGTTTTGGCGAACAGGCTGTGAATGCTGCCGAGATCATCGGCGTCGCCGGTATCGAAGCGGAGTTTGACGAAGAACTGCGCGATCCGGCCCGCAACGGCGCGCCTCTGGAACTGTCGCTTGACCTGACCGTGCAATCCGCGGTCGAGGAAGTGCTGGCCGGCGGCATGACCATCATGAATGCGCAAGGCGCGTCCGCGGTGCTGATGGATGCCCATACGGGCGAGGTGATCTCGCTCGCGTCCTTGCCCGATTTTGATCCGAATGCCCGACCCAGGCCGCTTCTGGAAGGCGATCCGTCACAGAGCCCGCTTTATAACCGGGCCGTTCAGGGCGTCTATGAACTGGGATCGACCTACAAGTTGTTCACCGTGGCGCAAGCCCTGGAGGAAGGGTTGGTCAACCCGCAGACAATGATCGATACGCAAGGTCCGTTGCGGATGGCGGGCTTTGAAATCAATGACTTCCACGACTATGGCCCGCGCTTGTCGGTGCGTGATGTTCTGGTGCAGTCCTCCAATATCGGCACTGCGCGTCTGGCGCAGATGATCGGGCCAGAGCGACAGCAGCAGTTCCTGGGACGTCTTGGCCTTCTGGAAGCGCTTGATTTCGAGATGATCGAGGCGCGTCAGGGCCGTCCGCTTTACCCGTCGAACTGGGGGCAGCTTTCGACGATGACGATCTCCTATGGTCACGGCATTTCCGCCACGCAGCTCCATTTGGCAGCAGCCTATGCGACGATGGTCAATGGTGGCACCCTGGTGCGCCCCACCTTGCAGCGTCAGCTGGAACCGCAACTTGGCGAACGGGTGATTTCCGAGGAAACCTCGGTTGCCTTGCGCGAAATGCTGCGCGCCGTGGTGGCTGAGGATGAGGGCACCGCAAATCTTGCTGAAATCGCGGGGTATGAGGTTGGTGGCAAGACCGGATCGGCAGACAAGCCAAACCCCAATGGCGGCTACTATGATGACCGGGTCATCGCAACGTTCGCCTCGGTCTTCCCCTCGAATGATCCGCAATACGTGCTGGTGGTGACGTTGGATGAACCCTCGATCTCGGTTCTGGGTGAAACCCGGCGCACCGCAGGCTGGACGGCAGTGCCCGTTGCGGCAGAGGTCATCCGCAGGGTCGCGCCGCTTTTGGGTATGCGCCCGCAGACCGTTGATCCCGAGCTTGCCTATAGTCTATCCAGCGCATCACAATAAGATGTGACTCGCGGGCGTGGACCCCGCAGATATTGGGGGACAGATGGCGACCGACACGAAACCGCTTTCGGCGCTCGGGCTGACCGCGACGCGCGGCGGCGATGCTCTGGTGACTGGCGTGTCGCTGGACAGCCGCACGGTTGAGCGGGGCCATCTGTTTGCTGCTCTGCCCGGCAGTCGCGTCCATGGTGGAGAGTTTATCCAATACGCGTTGCGGCAGGGGGCGGGCGCGATTCTGACCGACCGCGCCGGGGCCGAGATTGCCGCCACCGAATTGGCCGCCTCCGATGCGTCGCTGGTGGTGGTCGAAGATCCTCGCGCCGCTTTCGCCCATGCCTGTGCGCTTTGGTTCGGGGTGCAGCCGGAAACCATGGTTGCGGTGACGGGCACCAACGGCAAGACCAGCGTGGCCAGCTTCACCCGCCAGATCTGGGCCGCATTGGGCCGTGAGGCCGCCAATATTGGCACCACAGGCGTTGAGGGCGCGTTTTCGGCCCCTGGCATCCACACCACCCCCGAACCGCTGACCCTGCACCGGCTATTGGCCGATATGGCGGCGGCGGGGGTATCGCATTGTTCGATGGAGGCGTCGTCCCACGGGCTCGACCAGCGGCGGATGGAGGCGGTGCATCTGGCCGCCGCGGCCTTCACGAACTTCACCCAGGATCACCTGGATTACCACGGCACGATGGAGGCCTATTTCGACGCCAAGGCGCGGCTGTTTACGGAACTGCTGCCCGAGGAGTCTACCGCCGTCATCAACCTAGACGACCCCAAGGGCGCGCTTTTGGCCGATATCTGTGAACGGCGAGAGATCGAGGTGATCACCGTTGGTCAGTATTCCGATGACGCGCGGCTCAAGATCACCGGGCGGCGGATGGATGAAACCGGGCAAGACGTGCTGTTCCGCTGGCAGGGGCAAAGCTATCAGGTGCGGCTGGACCTCATTGGTGCGTTTCAGGCGATGAACGTTCTGACGGCGGCGGGTCTCGTCATCGGTGCGGGCGAGGAACCTGATGAGGTCTTTGCCGTGCTGCCGCAGGTCAAGGGGGTGCGGGGCCGGATGCAGCTGGCCGCGACCCGCGAAAACGGCGCGCCCGTCTATGTGGATTATTCGCACACGCCCGATAGCATCGAAACCGCGTTGAAGGCCCTGCGCCCGCATGTGATGGGGCGACTGGTGATTGTCTTCGGTGCAGGCGGCGACCGGGACCGGACAAAGCGGCCCTTGATGGGCAAGGCGGCTGCGGAAAATGCCGATGTACTGATCGTGACCGATGATAACCCCCGCAGCGAAGACCCCGCCATGATCCGGGCCGAGGTGATGGCAGGTTGCCCCGAGGCCACCAATGTTGGCGACCGGGCCGAGGCGATCCTGCGCGGCGTTGATGCGCTCGGACCCGGTGACGCGCTGTTGATCGCCGGCAAGGGGCACGAAACCGGGCAGCAGGTAGGAGATGTCATCTATCCCTTTGATGATGTTGAACAAGCATCCGTTGCCGTGGCCGCTTTGGAGGGCCGGATATGAGCGTGGTCTGGACTGCCAATGAGGCCGCCATAGCGACGGGCGGGGACGCGCGGGGCGACTGGTCTGCAACGGGGGTCTCCATCGATACGCGGACAATCCGGCCTGGCGATCTTTTCGTCGCACTCAAGGCCGCCCGGGACGGGCATGAGTTCGTGGCTCAGGCGCTTGAAAAGGGGGCGGGCGCGGCCCTTGTCAGCCACATCCCCGAAGATGTGCCCGCTGATGCACCGCTTCTGATCGTGCCGGATGTGCTGACGGCGCTGGAGGCGCTCGGGGCGGCTGCCCGGGCGCGGACCGAAGCCAAGGTCATTGCGGTTACCGGGTCTGTCGGCAAGACCACCACAAAGGAAATGCTGCGCACGGCGTTGTCGGCGATTGGGAAAACCCATGCCGCAGAGGCCAGCTACAACAACCATTGGGGGGTGCCCCTGACACTCGCCAGGATGCCCGCCGACACCGAATTTGCGGTGATCGAGATCGGCATGAACCATCCCGGTGAAATCGCCCCCCTGTCGCGGCTGGCTCGCCCTCATGTGGGCGTGATCACCACCGTTGCCGCTGTGCATCTGGAGGCCTTCGAGTCGGTTGAAGGCATTGCCCATGAAAAGGCCGCGATCTTCGAGGGGCTGGAGCCAGGTGGCATCGCCGTGATCAATGCTGAGATCGACACAACCTCCATCCTGCGCGCAAAGGCACAGGACGTGGGGGCACGGATCATCGGCGTGGGCGAAAGCGGTGAGGCCCGGCTGACGGACGTGACGCTGACAGATATTGCGACCGTGGTGAAGGCGGACCTGCTTGGCACTGATCTTTTGTTCAAGCTCGACGCGCCAGGGCGGCACCTGGCGCAAAACGCGCTGATGGTGCTGGCTGTGGTCGATGCCCTTGGGCGCGACGTCACCCGTGCCATGCTTGCACTGGGCGCGTGGCAGCCGGTGGATGGGCGCGGGCGGCGGGAACGGATCGTACTGAATGAAACCGACGATCAGGCGGTGGAACTCATAGACGACGCCTTCAACGCCTCGCCCACCTCGATGGCCGCCAGCCTTGATGTACTGGCCGCCGCAATCCCGAACGGCAAGGGCCGCCGCATTGCCGTTCTGGGTGATATGCTTGAACTGGGTCCGACCGGACCTGCCCTGCACGCGGGTGTGGCCGAGCTGCCCGCAATCCGGAAAATTGACCTCATCTGCACCTCTGGCCCGCTCATGGAGCATCTCGATGCCGCGCTCCCTGCTGAAAAACGCGGTCCTCACACGGACAGTGCCGCAGAGATGGCCCGCCTCTTGCCCGGCCTGCTCTGGCCCGGCGATATCGTGCTGATCAAGAGTTCCAAGGGCTCGAAACTCTCGCTGGTGGTTGACGCCTTGCGAAAATTGGGTCAAGCGGCCCATCAAAGCAAAGAGGACCCCCGCTAAATGCTTTATTGGCTGAACGAGCTGTCGGATGGCGGCGATTTTTTCAATCTGTTTCGGTATATCACCTTCCGGGCAGGGGGCGCGTTCTTCACAGCGTTGGTGTTTGGCTTTGTCTTCGGGCGACCGTTGATCAACCTTCTGCGCAAGAAGTACCAGAACGGCCAGCCGATCCGCGAGGATGGTCCGCAAAGCCATATCGAGACGAAGGCTGGCACGCCGACCATGGGCGGATTGCTGATCCTTGCGGCGCTGTCGCTGTCCACACTTCTATGGGCACGGCTCGACAATCCCTATGTCTGGCTGGTGCTGTTGGTGACGGTCAGCTTTGGGGCCATCGGTTTCGTTGACGACTATGCCAAGGTCAGCCGCAACTCGACGGCTGGCGTGTCCGGTAAGGTGCGCTTTGGCCTTGGGCTGGTGATTGCGGCAATCGCGGGCGGCGTGGCGATGTATATTCACCCTGCAGAGCTGTCTGGGCAACTGGCCTTTCCGGTCTTCAAGGAATTGCTGCTGAACATGGGATATGTGTTTATTCCGTTCAGCATGATCGTGATCGTCGGCAGCGCCAATGCAGTGAACCTGACGGACGGTCTGGACGGGTTGGCCATCATGCCGGTGATGATCGCAGCGGCCACTTTGGGCGTGATCGCCTATGCCGTTGGCCGGGTCGACTTTACCGAATATCTCGATGTGCATTATGTGCCGGGCACCGGTGAATTGCTGATCTTCACCGCCGGTCTCATTGGCGGCGGGCTTGGGTTCCTGTGGTACAACGCGCCACCTGCGGCGGTGTTCATGGGCGATACCGGATCGCTGGCGCTTGGCGGCGCGCTTGGCGCGATTGCGGTCTGCACCAAGCACGAGATCGTGCTGGCCATTGTCGGCGGTCTCTTCGTGGCCGAGGCATTGAGTGTCATCATCCAGGTGCTCTATTTCAAGCGCACCGGCAAGCGTGTGTTCCTGATGGCGCCGATCCACCACCATTTCGAAAAACGTGGATGGGCCGAACCGCAGATCGTGATCCGCTTCTGGATCATCTCGCTGATCTTGGCACTGATTGGCCTTGCCACGCTGAAACTGCGCTGATGGAACCGGTCAGGGACAGGGGGGCAATGATCCGGGGCATGGCGCCGGTGCTTGACCCTGAACGCTGGCATTTCTGCCTTGCCACCGATCCCGCTACAGCCGCACGCGCTGCGCCTCTGGCAACATTCCGAGAGGACGAGGGTCTGTCGCTGATCCTGTCTGACCGGGATGCCGCCGGGCTTGGGCTTACCACCGATCTGCCCATGGCGCGCATCACTCTGACCGTTCATTCCGCTCTGGACGGTGTAGGGCTGACTGCCGCCGTCGCGACTGCGCTGGCCGAAGCGGGCATTCCCTGCAACATGGTTGCCGCTTTTCACCACGACCACGCCTTCGTACCGCTGGACGACGCCCCCGGTGCGCTGGCAATACTGCAGGCACTGGCGGATGCGGAGGGCGAAGCATGATCCCGGTTCAGGGTGTGGAAGGGCAGAAGGTGGCGGTTCTGGGCCTCGGCCGGTCTGGCCTGTCAGCGGCGCGCGCCTTGCGGGCGGGCGGAGCCGATGTGGTGGCTTGGGACGATGGTGCCAAGGGGCGCGAAGCGGCGGAAGCCGAAGGATTTCCAATCCTCGACCTCAGCCGTCACGGGGCAATGGACGACTGTGCGATGCTCATCACCAGTCCGGGCATTCCGCATCTGTATCCGGCGCCGCACAAGGCGATTGCGGCGGCCTATGAAGCGGGGGTGCCGGTCGACAACGATATAGGACTGTTCTTTCGCTCGCTTGCGGCCTCGGGCTGGGACGAGATGGACACGCCGCCGCGCGTCATTGCGGTGACGGGCTCGAACGGGAAATCCACGACATCGGCGCTCATCGCCCATATTCTGGAGGAAAACGGCACGCCGGTGCAGCTGGCCGGTAATATTGGGCGCGGGGTTCTGGACATTGATCCGCCGGTGGATGGCGAAGTGATCGTGCTGGAGCTGTCGAGTTACCAGACCGAGCTTGCCCGGTCTTTGACCCCCGATGTGGCTGTTTTTACGAACCTTTCGCCCGATCACCTCGACCGGCACGGCGGCATGGGCGGCTATTTCGCTGCCAAGCGGCGGCTGTTTGCTGAAGGTGGGCCAGATCGGGCGGTGATTGGCGTGGATGAGGCCGAGGGCGCGTTTCTGGCGGGGCAGATGAGTGAGGGCAATGGCGATGGTCGGTTGATCCGGGTGTCGGCGGCGCGAAAGCTCGGCGGGCCGGGCTGGAATGTGTTCGCGCGCAAGGGGTTTCTGGCTGAATGGCGCAAGGGGCGGCAGGTTGGGTCGATTGATCTGCGCGGCGTTCCGGGATTGCCGGGGGCGCATAATCATCAAAACGCCTGCTGCGCCTATGCGGCTGTCAGGGCGCTTGGGGTGGCGCCCCGGATTGTTGAGAAATCCTTTCATAGTTTCAAAGGCTTGCCGCATCGCTCGCAATTGATTGCTGAGCGGAACGGGGTGAAATTCATCAATGATTCCAAGGCCACGAATGTGGATGCGGCGGCGAAAGCTCTGGCGGCCTTCCCAAAGATCCGCTGGATCTGCGGCGGATTGGAAAAAGACGGCGGGCTGGAGGCGTTGACACCGGTGCTCGGGTCGGTGGTGAAAGCCTATGTAATCGGTCGCGAAGCGGAGAAATTTGCCCTGCAACTGACTGATACGGAAGCGGAAATTTGCACCACCATGGCGGTCGCCGTTGCCCGTGCGGCGGCGGAGGCAGAGCCTGGCGAGGTGGTTTTGCTGGCCCCGGCTGCGGCCAGTTTCGACCAGTATGACAATTTCGAACAGCGCGGCGATGACTTTGCCGCGCAGGTCGCGGCGCTGCCGGGCTGAGGCCCGAAACGGGGAGTGCCTTGCACACACCCCCTGTGAACCCCCTACGGATAGGATGCGGTTTCGCCGCGCGCTGCGCGTCGACCCGCGAGCGGCCCTTCTCAACCCCCCGCTTGCGCGGGAGGCCTCGAAGAGCCGCGTTGCCACGGGATATCGGGAAGGCCAGTGAGCCGTGTCTGAAACCGGGGCGTGCCTTGGGTGTGGGATGCCTCCGGCGGGAGTATTTGGGCAAAGAAGAAAGGGGTGAGACAGGAGGGGAGCCGAGCGTGCGCGGATGTCTTGGCGTCGTTTTGGCTTGGCTGTCTGCCCAAGGTCAGGACCAGGATGTTCATAACGGTAACGGATGCGGCCTGAAAATCCCCGCCCGGTCCAATTCTCGTCAAACTGTCCGGGCAGGCTGTCCCCGTCACCAGTGCAGGGAGAGATCACATGACTCGCGTGTCCGTTTTCGTTGATGGAGAGAACATCTCGGCCTGCCATGCGTCGGGCATTGTGACGGAGGCGCGCGCACATGGGGTGGTTGACCTGTTGCGCGTCTATGGGGATGCGGGGCTGCTGAAAGCCTGGGAGGAGATTGCACAGTTTCGGCTGATCCATTCCGGGATTGGCAAGAACGCCGCCGATCTGTTGCTGTGTGTCGATGCCATGGAGCGGGCGCTGAGTGGGGCCTGTGACGTGGTGGTCATCGCCAGTTCCGACGGCGACTTCCGGCATCTGGCGGAACGGCTGCGCGAACGTGGGGTGACGGTTGTGGGGATGGGGCAGGAAAAGGCGGGGATGCGGTTCAAGGCCAGCTGCAGCCGTTTTGTCGTATTGCGCGCTGAAGCCAGCACTGCAGATCTCAGACTCGTCCATGACCCGGCTGCTGCTGCGCCGCGTCCCGCGCCCGCGCCATCCGGTCCGGCGGGGCAGGTGGCGAATGTGACGAAGAAGATCATCGGGGTGATCACCCAGAACGGCAGCCCTGACACGGGGCTTGAAGTGTCGGCCCTGAACCATCTGATGCACCGCCAGCACCGGGTCGCCATCGGCCACTACCCGGAAAAGACGTGGCGCGGGTATCTTCAGGCCCGGCCCCAGCATTTCGATCTGGACCCGAAGGGCCCGAATGCGCGGGTCAGGGTGCGCAAGGCTGTTGCGATCGCTGCGGAATAGCGCCTGTCAGCCTACCGCCACCAGAACCGACCCCAGACCGATCAGCGCCACGCCGCCCCAGCCGACACCAGACAATCGCTCGCCCAGAAACAGGGCCGCGAAGACGGCGACAAACACCACGCTGAGCTTGTCGATCGGCGCGACACGGGACGCGTCGCCCAGTTGCAGGGCGCGGAAGTAGCACAGCCAGGACGCACCGGTTGCCAGCCCTGACAGGAGCAGAAAGAGCGTCGTGCGCGGGGTGAGAGCGCCAAGGCCCTGGGTCTTGCCGGTGGCCCAGACGAGTGCCCCAAGCGCCGCCACGACGACGATGGTGCGCAGGAACTTGGCAAGGTCGCTGTCGATATCCTGCACGCCCACCTTGGCAAAAATGGCGGTAAGCGCTGCAAATACAGCCGCAAGACCTGCCCAGAATTGCCAGCTTGTCGCGATCTGTCCCATCGGGATCTCCTGTTTCTTGGGGGATAGGATCAGCGTTGCACTTTCCGCGGCGCGGGCAAAGGGGGATGTGGGGGGGAGGGCAGCAGCTTGCCGCTGAAACGCCATGCCCCTAGCCGCAGCCGGGTTTTCGCGCTAGACTGCCGATCAGACCCGGAAAACCGGGCGAACAGAGGCAGTATCGGGCGGTACTCAATGACGGAAATGGCGCATGGCACGGTTCTCGTGCAGTCTGGCGAGGCGATTCTGCCACGGTGGTGGCGGACTGTGGACCGGGTCACGCTGGCCTGTATCCTCTCGCTTTTTCTGATCGGGTTGCTTTTGGGGTTCGCCGCGTCGCCGCCGCTGGCTGAACGCAATGGGCATGATCCGTTCTACTATGTCTCTCGGCAGGCGTTCTTTGGCGGCATGGCCTTTGTGGCGATGATCCTGACCTCGATGCTGACGCCCACCATGGTGCGCAGGCTTGGGGTGATGGGGTTCTTCGCCGCCTTCGCGGCGCTGGCGCTGCTGCCGGTCTTCGGCACCGATTTCGGGCAGGGTGCAACGCGGTGGTATTCGCTTGGCTTTGCCAGCGTGCAGCCGTCGGAGTTTCTGAAACCGGTTTTCGTGATCTTCACGGCCTGGATGATTTCCGCCAGCCAGCAGATCGCTGGCCCGCCGGGCAAGACGCTGTCGCTGTTCGTGATGCTGATCATCGTGGGGTTCCTGGTGATGCAGCCTGATTACGGGCAGGGGGCGCTGATCCTGTTCGCTTGGGCGGTGATCTATTTCGTGGCCGGTGCGCCGATCTGGATTCTGGGGCTGGTGGCGCTGCTGGTCTGTGCGGGCGGGGTGTTTGCCTATTCCAGCTCTGAACATGTGGCGCGGCGCATCGACGGGTTCCTGTCGCCCGAGGTCGATCCCAACACGCAGCTGGCCTATGCTGCCAATGCCATCCGTGAGGGGGGCATCTTCGGCACCGGGCTTGGCGAAGGCTCGGTTAAATGGACGCTGCCGGACGCGCATACGGATTTCATCATCGCGGTCGCGGCCGAGGAATACGGGCTGGTTCTGGTCCTCTTGATCATTGCTTTGTTTGCAACGGTCGCAATGCGTGCGTTTTTCCGGTTGATGAAGGAGCGCGACCCGTTTACCCGGCTGGCCGGTGCGGGGATTGCGTCGCTCTTCGCGTTGCAGTCGATCATCAATATGGGGGTTGCGGTGCGCCTGCTGCCTGCCAAGGGGATGACGCTGCCCTTCGTGTCCTATGGCGGCTCGTCACTGATCGCGACGGGGATCGCCGTCGGGATGCTTCTGTCTTTCACCCGGTCGCGTCCGCAGGGCGAGATCGGCGATATTCTTCTGAACCGGCACAGGTGAGTTCATGTCAAACGGCCCCCTCTTGATCATCGCGGCAGGCGGAACGGGCGGGCATATGTTTCCCGCGCAGGCGCTCGCTGAGGTGATGATCCGCAAGGGCTGGCGGGTGCGGCTGTCGACAGATGCGCGGGGCGCGCGCTATGCGGGCGGGTTCCCCCATATGGTCGAGGTGCGGCAGGTGGCGTCGGCCACCTTTGCGCGCGGCGGTGTGCTGGCCAAGCTGGTGGCGCCGTTTCGCATTCTGGGCGGGATTATCTCGGCCACCTTCGGCATGATGCGCGAGAAGCCTGCCGTCGTTGTGGGCTTTGGTGGATATCCCACCATCCCGGCGCTGGCGGCTGCCTGGATCACGCGGCGCCCCCGGATGATCCATGAACAGAATGGAGTTCTGGGGCGGGTCAACAAGATCTTTGCAAAGCGCGTTGATGCGGTCGCTTGCGGCACGTGGCCGACCGACCTGCCGGCGGGCATCGAAGGCGTTCACACCGGCAATCCGGTGCGTGCTGCGGTGCTGGACCGGGCGGGGGCGGCCTATATCAGCCCCGGCGACTACCCGATGAGCCTGCTTGTCATCGGCGGTAGCCAGGGCGCGCGCATCCTGTCGGATGTGGTGCCCGCTGCCGTGGCGCTGCTGCCCGAGGAGATCCGCCAATATGTGCGTGTCGCCCAACAGGCGCGCCCCGAGGATCAGGACCGCGTGATTGCCGCCTATTACGAGAGCGGCGTGGGCTGCGAGGTCGAACCCTTCTTCCGCGACATTCCCCGCCGCCTGTCCGAGGCGCAGCTGGTGATCAGCCGCTCGGGCGCGTCTTCCGTGGCCGATATCTCGGTGATTGGTCGACCCTCGATCCTGATCCCCTATGCCGCCGCAACGGCCGACCATCAGACCGCCAATGCGAAAGGGCTGGTCGAAGCAGGTGCTGCAATCCGCATCCCTGAAAGCAAATTTACCCCCGAGACGCTGGCCGAGGCGATCACCACAGTGCTGAGCCAACCCGACGCCGCCCTCATGATGTCTCAGGCCGCGCTGTCTGTCGGGATGCCCAATGCCACCGAGCTGCTGGTTGGCCTGGTTGAAGAGCTCGCCGGGGATGCCGCCACCGAAAAGGATACCGAATGAACGCCGCCGCCACCAAACTGCCCACCCAACTGGGCGCGATCCATTTCGTCGGCATTGGCGGCATCGGCATGTCGGGCATTGCCGAGGTGCTGCTGAACCATGGCTACGCGGTGCAGGGGTCGGACCTGAAGGCGTCGAAGATCACCGAGCGTCTGGAAGGTCTCGGCGCGCGTATCTTCATCGGCCAGAAGGCCGAGAACCTGGAAAATGCAGAGGTCGTGGTGATCTCGTCGGCCATCAAGCCCGGCAACCCGGAGCTCGATGCCGCGCGATTGCAGGGCCTGCCGGTGGTGCGCCGGGCCGAGATGCTGGCCGAACTGATGCGCCTTCGGTCGAACATCGCCGTGGCGGGAACGCATGGCAAGACCACGACAACGACCATGGTGGCGACGCTGCTGGATGCCGGCGGGGTTGACCCGACCGTCATCAATGGCGGCATCATCCATGCCTACGGATCGAATGCCCGCGTGGGGCAGGGCGAATGGATGGTGGTGGAGGCCGATGAGTCAGACGGCAGCTTCAACCGCCTGCCCGCGACCATCGCCATCATCACCAATATCGACCCCGAGCATATGGAACATTGGGGTGATTTCGACCGGCTGCGTCAGGGCTTTCTCGATTTCGCGTCGAACATACCCTTCTACGGACTGGCCGTGTGCTGCACCGATCACCCCGAGGTGCAGAGCCTTGTCGGCAAGATCACCGACCGGCGCGTGGTCACCTACGGGTTTAACGCGCAGGCCGATGTGCGGGCCGTGAACCTGACCTACAAGGCGGGCGTCGCGCATTTCGATATCCGGCTTGGCAATGAGGATCAGGTGATCAAGGATTGCACCCTGCCGATGCCGGGGGACCACAATGTTTCCAACGCCTTGGCCGCTGTGGCTGTGGCCCGCCACCTGGGCATGAAATCCGCCGAAATCCGCACCGCACTGGCCAATTTCAAGGGTGTCAATCGCCGCTTCACCAAGGTGGGTGAGGTAGATGGCATCACCATTATCGACGATTACGGCCACCACCCCGTTGAAATCGCAGCCGTTCTGAAAGCCGCCCGTCAGGCCACCGAGGGCCGGGTCATCGCCGTGCATCAGCCGCATCGCTACAGCCGGCTGCATTCGCTCTTTGAGGATTTCTGCACCTGCTTCAACGAAGCGGACGTGGTCGCCATCGCCGAGGTCTACGCGGCGGGCGAGGATCCCATTGAAGGCGCCACCCGTGACGGTCTGGTCGCGGGTCTGGTCGCCCACGGGCACCGCCATGCGCGCGCCATATTGAACGAGGATGATCTGGAACGGCTGGTCCGAGAACAGGCCCGGCCCGGTGACATGGTCGTCTGCCTTGGGGCAGGCACGATCAGCGCATGGGCACACGGGCTGCCTGCGCGGTTGAAGGGTTAGCCCTGTTACTCAGGCTGGCCAGATAAAAGTGGAGGGTTTGACATGACGATCTCGCTCATCCTGGCCTGCATCTGGGTTGTGGCGGCGACCATTGTCGCCTTTCTGCCGATGCGGTTGCAGTATGTGCCGGGGCTGACGCTGCTCATTTTGGCGCTTCCCTTGCTCGTCTATATCGGCATTCAGCATTCGTTCTGGGTGGTTTTGCTGGCCATTGGCGGGCTTGTGTCGATGTTTCGCAGGCCGCTCTGGTTTTTGGGACGTCGTTTGGTGGGGCGCTTGAGAGAAGGAGAAACGTGATGCCACTTTCCCTGACATTGGCGAGCCTTTGGGCCGTCATCGCCTGTCTTCTGGGGCTCGCCCCGAGTCGCTTTCACTGGCCTGCGGCGATAGCACTGATCGCGACAGGCATCCCCTTGCTGGGATATGTCACCATGCAGGTCGGGCCGTGGTGGGGGCTCGCCTTGCTGGCGGCAGGCGTGTCGGTGCTGCGCTGGCCGGTATTTTACGCGGGGCGCTGGCTGCGCCGCCGTCTGATGCAGGGGTAGGGCGATGAATTCAGAAGCCTGGATTGCGATCATCGGCGGGCTGGTTGTCGGCTCCGGCATAGGATTTTCGCTTGGGCGCTATGCAGGGGGCGGCTGGCTCTTTGGGTGCACCTTGCTGATTGCCGTTGTGGCCCTTGGGCTTCTGAGCAGCCCGGTGCTGGAAGCCTTCGGCGTCCCGCGCGACGGTTTCAACCATTTGGGCTTTGCGGCCGTTAGCATCCTTATCCTTGCGCCTGCCATGGCCGGGATGATCATCTTTGGCGGGATCGGGCTGTGGCGTGCGTCGCGGATGCGGGGTCGGGCAGAATGATGCCACTGGCAATCTGGATCATGCTGGCAGTGTGCCTTTTGCTTGGCGGCGTTTTGTCATGGGCTATCGGGCGGTTCCTGTCGCGGGCGTTGCTGCGTGGCCTCTGGCTGGCGATGATCATCAGCTTTGTCTGGATTCTGTGGCCCGCGATCGAGCTGCGGATGGGCTGGCGAGAGGGCAACGGGTTCGAAGGGGTGGCCGAGGTCTTTCTGGCGTTTTTCTTTATCCTTCCCACTTTTCTGGCATCGCTTCTTGGCGGCTGGCTTGGTTTGCGGCAAAAGGAGCGGAGACAAGCGGAGTAGCCCATGTCCCTGACCTTGCCCGACGTGCGTGGCACCCTGACCCTCGACCGACCCTTGGCGGACCTGACCTGGCTGCGCGTCGGCGGGCCTGCGGATGCGCTGTTTCAGCCTGCGGATGTGGAGGATCTGAGTGATTTTCTGGCGGCACTGGATCCGTCCGTACCGGTCTTTCCCATGGGTGTGGGATCGAACCTTATCGTCCGGGATGGCGGTTTGCGCGCGGTTGTGATCCGGCTGGGACGGGGCTTTAACGCCATTGAAACGGGGCAGGGGACCGTGACAGCGGGTGCGGCGGCACTGGATGCGCATGTCGCGCGCAAGGCGGCGGCGGCAGGGCTCGATCTGACCTTCCTGCGGACCATTCCGGGCAGTATCGGCGGGGCTTTGCGGATGAATGCAGGCTGCTATGGCAGCTACGTGGCCGACCATTTCCAAAGCGCTGAGGCGGTGCTGCGCGATGGAACCCGCGTAACGCTCACCCCTGACGACATCCAGTTCCAGTACCGCCAGACTGACTTGCCTGAAGGCGCGGTGATCACATCTGTCACCTTCCACGCGGATCCCGGCGACCCGGAAGCGCTGGAAGCCCGAATGGCAGACCAACTGGCCAAGCGCGACGCGACGCAGCCCACGAAAGAGCGCAGCGCGGGCAGCACCTTCCGCAACCCGGCGGGATTTTCCAGCACGGGCCGTGCCGATGATGTGCATGACCTGAAGGCTTGGAAGGTGATTGACGACGCAGGGATGCGCGGGGCCCGGCGCGGTGGCGCGCAGATGTCAGAGAAACACAGCAACTTCCTGCTCAATGCAGGGGGGGCAACCGCCGATGACCTTGAGTCTCTTGGCGAAGAGGTCCGAAAAAGGGTTTTCCAAAACAGCGGAATAGAGCTAGTATGGGAAATCATGCGCGTCGGGGAACCGGCGTCGGATGACAAGCCGGACTAACCGGCATTTGCCGGGCAACCGGCGACAATAACGATAAGCCAGACGGGCAGATAAGCCAGCGGCATGAATGAGGCACAGGTGGCGGATAGTTCGGGCAGAACACTCCCCACAGTTGCGGTTTTGATGGGCGGGCTCTCAGCCGAGCGCGAGGTCAGCCTGTCGTCCGGCAAGGAATGCGTGACCGCGCTGAGGGATGAAGGATTCACGGTGATCGAGGTCGATGCAGGCCTTGATCTGGCCGAGCGGCTTGCCGAGATCAAACCAGACGTCGTGTTCAACGCGCTCCATGGTCGGTGGGGTGAGGATGGCTGTGTGCAGGGCATTCTGGAATGGATGCGGCTGCCCTATACCCATTCGGGCGTTCTGGCCTCGGCCTTGGCGATGGACAAGCAGCGATCCAAGGATGCCTTCCGCGCCGCCGGAATTCCAGTGATGGAAAGCGTGATTGCCCCGAAATCAGAGATCATGGCCGCCCATCTGATGGACCCGCCCTACGTGGTGAAGCCCAACAACGAGGGTTCCTCTGTCGGGGTATACATCGTGCAGGAGGCCGCGAACGGCCCGCCGGCGCTGTCCGAGGATATGCCCGAGATGCTGATGGTCGAAACCTATGCGCCGGGCCGCGAACTGACCGTCACGGTCATGGGGGACAGACCCCTGACAGTGACCGAGATTTTCACCGATGGCTGGTACGACTATCACGCCAAGTACTCCCCCGGCGGATCGCGGCATGAAATGCCCGCTTCCGTGCCGCAGGACGTGTTCGATGCCTGCATGGAGATGGCGCTGACCGCCCACAACGCCCTTGGCTGCAAGGGTGTCAGCCGCGCCGATTTTCGGTGGGATGACACCCGCGGGTTGGACGGGCTGATCATGCTGGAGGTCAACACGCAGCCGGGAATGACGCCGACATCGCTGAGCCCCGAACAGGGCGAACATTGCGGCATCAGCTTCGGCCAGATGTGTGCCTGGATGGTGGAGGATGCGTCATGCGACAGATAATCCGCCGCCGGGGGGATGTGCCGCGCGATCCCGCGCCGTCGCGCTGGTCATACCGCGCACAACGGCTGTGGCTGACGCCGCTTTTCCGGTCTGTTCTGCGGGTGGGCGTGCCGTCCTTCATCGTGGCGGGCGCGGTTGGGCTTTATGCCTCCGATCCCACAAATATCCAGGAATTGCAGGACAATGTCGCCGAAATCCGCCGCTCTATTCAGGACCGGCCCGAATTTCGCGTCAACCTTATGGCGATTGAGGGCGCAACCCCGGTGCTGGCCGAGGAAATTCGCGCGACGCTGGCTTTGGATTTTCCCACATCATCCTTTGACCTCGACCTGCCGCGTCTCCGCGAACGGGTTGAGGAGATCCGCGCCGTCGAAGCGGCGGAGTTGCGCGTGCGCTCTGGCGGGGAACTTGCGGTCATCGTGACCGAGCGACGCCCGGCGATGGTCTGGCAAGCGCGCGAAGGGCTGTGGGTTGTCGATGCGGGGGGCGAGCGGGTTGCGCCGCTGCTGGCGCGTCCGCAGTTGGTGAATCTGCCGGTGATCTCTGGCGATGGTGCGAATGATGCGGCGGAAGAGGCGATGATGCTTTTTTCCGTGTCCCGCCCCCTGGGGGATCGGCTGCGTGGTCTTGTGCGAATAGGGGAACGTCGGTGGGATGTCGTCCTGACCCATGGTCCGCGGATCCAGCTGCCCGCCGAACAACCGGTGCGCGCGTTGGAAGAGGTGCTGGCCCTGCATGATGCGCAGGAACTGCTGGATAGGGACGTGGCCCGCGTGGATATGCGCGATGGGACACGGACAGTGTTGCAACTGACCCCGCAGGCAATGGCGGAACTGCGCCGAATGCGGGCGACGGATATCACGGGAGAGCGGAACGGATGAGTATGCTGTATCAGTCACAGCGGGCCATGCGCGCCAAGCGTCAGGAAGCCATGCGCCGGGGCGTCATCGCCATTCTGGATATCGGCAGCTACAAGACCTCTTGTCTTGTGTTGCGCTTTGACAGCTCGGATGACCTGCACCCCTCGGAAGAGGTGGGCGCGATGGCGGGACAGTCGAATTTCCGCGTGATCGGTGCCGCAACGACCCGGTCACGCGGGGTGAAATTCGGAGAGATCGATACCGTTCAGGAAACCGAACGCGCCATTCGCACTGCCGTTCAGGCGGCGCAGAAGATGGCCAATATGCGCGTCGATCATGTGATTGTCAGTTTCTCTGGCGCGCGGCCCCGGTCTTATGGATTGGTGGGCGAAACCAGCCTGCAAACCGGCACCGTGACCGAATGCGATGTGGCACGCGCGCTGGCCGCCTGTGATGTGCCCGATATCGGCGAAGGCCGTGAGGTGCTTCATGCTCAACCAGTGAATTTCGCGCTCGACCACCGGTCCGGCCTGAAAGACCCGCGCGGGCATGTGGGCAACCGGCTGTCGGCGGATATGCATATGCTGACCATCGAGGCCCATGCGATCGAGACGCTGCTGCACTGCGTCAAGCGGTGCGATCTTGAATTGGCGGGCGTTGCGTCATCTCCTTACGTCGCAGGCGTGTCGAGCCTTGTGGAAGATGAGCAGGAACTTGGCGCGGCCTGCGTCGATCTGGGGGGCGGCACAACGGGCGTGTCGATCTTCATCAAGAAACACATGATCTATGCAGACACCGTGCGTATGGGTGGCGACCATGTGACCAGCGATATCAGCCAGGGATTGCAGATCCCGGCGGCAGATGCAGAACGGATCAAGACCCGGTTTGGCGGGCTTGTCGCGACCGGCATGGATGACCGCGAGCGGATCGAGCTGGAGGCGGATACCGGCGATTGGGAACATGACCGGCGCTCGATCAGCCGGGCGGAGCTGATTGGCGTGATGCGCCCCCGGGTCGAAGAAATTCTAGAAGAAGTACGTGCCATTCTGGAGGATGCGGGCTTTGACCATCTGCCCTCGCAGCGGATCGTTCTGACCGGCGGCGGCAGCCAGATCCCTGGGCTTGACCAGCTTGCCAGCCGCGTCCTCGGCAACCAGGTGCGCCTTGGCCGTCCCCTGCGCGTTCAGGGCCTTCCGCAATCGGCCTGCGGGCCGGCTTTTTCCGCCTGTGTGGGGCTCGCGCTGTTCGCGGCCTACCCGCAGGATGAATGGTGGGATTTCGAGGTTCCCGCCGACAGATATCCCGCCCGGTCACTGCGCCGCGCGGTGAAATGGTTCCGCGACAACTGGTGATCCGCGGACCCCTGACCAAGCGTCCTGACCCTGCACTGGTGGTGTGGGCCGGGATTTTTGACGCTAGATACGGGGTGAACGGGCAAAATCCCGCCTGCCGGTCCTGATTTTGCCCCATATTTCGCGCCATTAGGCCAGTTTTTGCGTGACGCCCCGCGGCGAACGCGTTAGGATTCACCTCAATCAAGGCAGAAATCGGCTATCCGGCACAAGATCGGGGCCACCTAACAAGAACCACAGGCGGACTTTCAAATGACCCTGAATTTGACCATGCCGGATCAACCGGACCTGAAGCCGCGCATCACCGTGTTCGGCGTTGGCGGGGCAGGCGGCAATGCCGTCAACAACATGATCGACAAATCCCTGGACGGCTGCGAATTCGTGGTCGCCAACACCGATGCTCAGGCGTTGCAGCATTCCAAATCCTCTTCTCGCATCCAGATGGGCGCGAAAGTGACGGAAGGTCTGGGTGCGGGCGCACGCCCCGCAGTAGGCGCATCTGCCGCCGAGGAAAGCATCGAGACCATCGTTGACCACCTGGTCGGCGCGCATATGTGCTTTATCACCGCCGGGATGGGCGGCGGCACCGGAACTGGTGCAGCCCCGATCATCGCGCAGGCCGCCCGTGAACTGGGTGTGCTGACCGTTGGCGTCGTGACCAAGCCCTTCCAGTTCGAAGGTGCCAAGCGGATGCGCCAGGCCGATGAGGGCATCGAGGCCCTTCAAAAGGTCGTCGATACGCTGATCATCATTCCCAACCAGAACCTGTTCCGGCTGGCCAATGAAAAGACCACGTTCACCGAAGCCTTCGCGCTAGCAGACGATGTTCTGTATCAGGGCGTCAAGGGCGTGACGGATCTGATGGTGCGTCCGGGCCTGATCAACCTCGACTTCGCCGACGTTCGTGCAGTGATGAACGAGATGGGCAAGGCGATGATGGGCACCGGTGAGGGCGAGGGCGAAGATCGTGCGATCCAGGCCGCCGAGCGCGCCATTGCCAACCCGCTGCTTGACGAAATCAGCCTCAAGGGCGCGCGCGGTGTGCTGATCAACATCACCGGTGGCTATGACCTGACGCTGTTTGAGCTCGATGAGGCCGCCAACCGCATCCGCGAGGAAGTGGACCCGGAGGCAAACATCATTGTCGGGTCTACGCTGGATACCGACATGGAAGGCAAAATGCGCGTTTCCGTCGTGGCGACGGGCATTGATGCCGCGGATGTGCAGCAGGATATTCCCGCACCGATGCGCCGCCTGCACACGGAATCCCTGATGTCATCAGGCCGGGGCGCGGCGACCGCTGCCGCAGCGGCTCCGATGGTGCTGGAAGAAGAGATTGAGGAAGAGCAGCCGGTTGCGGCAGCCGAACCCAGCCTTTTCACCCGGTTTGATGCTGAAACCGCGCATGAACAGGCCGAAGACCTTTTCGAAGAGGATGACGCCGTGCCGGCCCCGGCCTACACGCCGCAAGCGGCAGAAGCCCCCGAACCGCGCCCGACACCTCGTGTTTCGGCCGAACCGGTGGCCGATGAATATGTCGCCCCGCGCGCCAACAAGGGCCATCCCTCGCCGGAAACCCTGTCCCGCCTGCGCGATGCCATCGCCAAGGACCGTGGGAACGCACCTCGTACTGTCGCAGCCCCGGCCCAAGAGGCAGAGGAGCACGGCGGCAAGTCGCGCTTCGGCATCAACTCGTTGATCAACCGGATGACCGGCCACAGCGAAGAGGCCCCGGTGCCGACGCAGCGCCGTCAGCCGAGTATGCAATCGCGGGCGCATCACGAGGAAGAACAGGTCGACCCAGAGCAGGATCGGATTGAAATTCCGGCCTTCCTGCGGCGTCAGGCGAACTGATTTCCCTACACATTGTGACAAAGAAGGCCGCCCTTAGGGGCGGTCTTTTTTTGTTATTTTACAGTGGCATATGGGGTTATCCACAGGCGGTTGGCGAAAATTTGCCGACATATTTCCGCTTTGTTGCAGCGAGTCACAATCCTTGAATTGTTAATCACATGGGGCAGGGGTAAGTCCTTGGCTACGCAGACGGAGGGGCATTTTCGTTTGTGGTGGGAATTGCTTCAAGGCCGTGGGATGTGGCTGAAACGGTTCTCACGTTCCTGGGACAGACAGTGGAGCGCGCTTTGCAGGCCACCATCAGATCAGCCGTTCAATTCAAGGGCATTGGGCTCCATTCCGGGCGTCCGGCGCGTTTGACGATTCATCCGGCTGCGGCGTCCTGCGGCATCTGGTTCCGGCGCACCGATATCACCGACCGCGATAACATGATCCCGGCCCGCTATGACGCCGTTCCGCAAAGCCAGCTGTGCACGATCCTGCGCAACGAGGCGGGTGTCGAGGTGTCGACCGTGGAACATGTGATGGCGGCCCTCGTCGGTTGCGGTGTTCACAATGCGCTTGTTGAGATTGACGGCCCCGAAGTCCCGATCCTCGACGGGTCGGCAGCGCAATTCGTGCGCGGCATTCTTTCCCGTGGCGTGCAGGGGCAGGGCAGCGCGATCACCGCGATCGAAATCCTAAAAGAAGTCAGCGTCGAACAAGGAGAGGCACGCGCCACTCTGCGCCCGTCCCCGCGCATGAAGATGCGGTTCGACATCGAGTTTCCCGATGCAGCCATTGGCCATCAAACCCGCGAGATGGACCTGAGCAACGGTCATTTCGTGCGCGAGCTGTGCGACAGCCGCACGTTCTGCCGTCAGGCGGATGTGGAATTCATGCAGGCCAACGGCCTGGCGCTTGGCGGTGTGCCCGGTGAAAACGCCGTGGTCGTGGATGGGGACAATGTGGTCAGCCCGGGCGGGTTGCGCCATGCGGATGAACCCGTGCGCCACAAAATGCTGGATGCGCTAGGTGATCTTGGCCTCGCGGGGGCACCGGTATTGGGCGAGTACGAGGGCGTGCGCGCCGGTCATATGCTGACCAATCAACTGCTTCGCAAGCTGTTCTCGACCCCTGGCGCGTGGCGGATGGTAGAATGCACGCCCGATCAGGCGGCGCAGTTGCCGGGTGTTGATTTGCACCCGGAAGACCTGTCCGCCGTTGCGTGAAATGCGCAAGGGGCAATTCAGGCGTTTTGCCCTCAGAATTAATGTGCTAGGACCGTGTGCAGAGAGGGCAGGTGCGCAAACCTGCCGCATGTGACGCATGAGGTTTCGGGCAATGGCACGGGGGCGGGGATTGCTGAGAACAGGGTTGAAAGCAAGTGTCGCTCTGGCGTTGGTCTTGTCGCTTTCGGCATGTGCCGGCTGGCGCAACCGAAACAACGAAACCCCGATCGAGGAAATGGAAGCGCAGCCGATTTTCCAGCAGGCCGAGGCCGAGCTGGAAGCGGAAGACTTCGATGGCGCTGCCGCCCTGTTCCTTGAGGTGGAGCGTCTGCATCCCTATTCCGAATGGGCCCGCCGTGCATTGATCATGGCCACTTATTCCTATCATCAGGACCAGGATTACGAAAACAGCCGCGCCACTGCGCAGCGCTTTCTTGACTTTTATCCTGCCGATGAAGAC
Source organism: Nioella aestuarii (assembly GCF_050896395.1). Taxonomy (NCBI): domain Bacteria; kingdom Pseudomonadati; phylum Pseudomonadota; class Alphaproteobacteria; order Rhodobacterales; family Paracoccaceae; genus Nioella; species Nioella aestuarii. Next base: position 26,261 of record NZ_JBPBBA010000008.1, read on the forward strand.
GCCGCCTATGCCCAGTATTTGCTGGCGCTGTCCTACTACGATCAGATCGACCAGGTGGGCCGTGACCAGGGCCTGACCTATCAGGCGTTGCAGGCCCTGCGCGTGGTGATCGAACGCTACCCGGATAGCGAATATGCAGCATCGGCCATTCTGAAATTCGATCTCGCCTTTGACCATCTGGCAGGCAAGGAAATGGAAATCGGGCGCTACTATCTGCGCCGCGAGAACTATACGGCCGCGATCAACCGGTTCCGCGTGGTCGTGGAACAGTTCCAGACCACCAGCCATACTCCCGAGGCGCTGCTGCGTCTGGTCGAGGCCTATCTGGCGCTTGGCCTGCCGAACGAAGCGCAGACCGCCGGTGCGATTCTGGGCCACAACTTCCAGGCGTCGCCTTTCTATGACGATGCCTACCGCCTGCTTAACGACCAGGAACTTGCGCCAGAGGCGTCCGGCGAAAGCTGGCTGCGGGAGATCTGGCAGCAGACTGTGCGTGGGGAATGGCTCTGACGCGAAAGGGCCGTGAGGGCAGAGATGCTGCGCAATCTCGACATTCGTGACATGTTGATCATCGACCGGTTGGAACTGAGCTTCCAGCCGGGTCTTAACGTGCTGACCGGCGAAACCGGGGCGGGCAAGTCGATCCTGCTCGACTCGCTTGGCTTCGTTCTGGGATGGCGGGGCCGTGCCGATCTGGTGCGTACGGGCGCGGAACAGGGCGAGGTGGAGGCGGTCTTTGATCTGCCCCCGGGCCATGGCGCCCATGCGGTACTGGAAGAGGCAGGGCTGCCCGGCGGCGACGAACTGATCCTGCGGCGTGTGAACACCGCACAGGGGCGCAAGACGGCCTGGGTCAATGACCGGCGGGTGTCGGGCGAGGTGTTGCGAGCGCTGTCTGACACGCTGGTGGAACTGCACGGGCAGGGCGATGACCGGGGCTTGCTGGACCCGCGCGTGCATCGCGACATGCTGGACGATTTCGGCGGCCTTGGAGCGCAGCGGGATGAGGTTGCTGCCCTGTGGCGCGCTGTCTCGGCCGCAGGGCGGGCGCTGGCCGCAGCCGAGGCCGAAGCGGCCGAGCTGAAAGCCGAGGAAGAGTTTCTGCGCCATGCCGTTGCGGAGTTGGACAGGTTCGACCCGCAAGCGGGAGAGGAAGAAGAGCTCGATGCGCGTCGTCGCCTGATGCAGGGGGCCGAGAAGATGCGGTCCGATGTGGCCCGCGCGCTGGAAGCGCTCGGGAGCCAAGGGGGCGAAGGGGCGCTGTCAGATGCGCTGCGCTGGCTCGACGGGTTGTCGGACAAGGCGGAAGGTGGCCTGGAAGCGCCGATGGCGGCTCTGGAACGCGCCCTGGTGGAACTGGGTGAAGCGCAGGCGGGGGTGGAAGCTTTTGCCGAGCGGCTGAGCTTCAACCCTGCGGAACTGGAGGAAACCGAAGAGCGGCTCTTTGCCTTGCGTGCGTTGGCCCGCAAGCACGGGGTTGCACCGGACGAACTGGGTGGCTTCGCGGATGAGCTGCGCGGACGACTGGACGCTTTGGATGGGTCGGTTGCGCATCTGGGGGCGCTGAAATCCGCCCGCGACGCAGCCCGCGCGGCCTTTGACACGGCGGCAAACGCCCTGACCGGCGCGCGTGCGGCCGCGGCGGAGCGGCTGGATGCGCGGATCATGAAGGAACTGGCACCGCTGAAGATGGAGCGCGCGGTGTTCGTGACAGAAATATCGCCTGCCGATCCCGGCCCCACGGGACAGGATGCGGTGGTCTTTGCCGCACGCACCAATCCCGGCGCGCCAATTGGCCCCCTGAACAAGGTTGCCTCGGGCGGGGAATTGTCACGATTCCTGCTGGCCATGAAGGTCTGCCTGAGCGAACGGGCGACCGGATTGACAATGATCTTCGACGAGATCGACCGGGGCGTGGGCGGGGCGACCGCCGATGCGGTCGGGCGGCGATTGAAGGCGCTTGCCGATGGTGGTCAGGTGCTGGTGGTGACACACTCGCCGCAGGTGGCGGCCCTTGGGGCGCATCACTGGCGGGTGGAGAAGCGCGTTGAGGGCGAGATGACGCTGAGCCGTGTCGTGCCGCTTGGCAGGGACGATCGGGTTGGCGAAGTGGCACGGATGCTTTCGGGCGACACGGTAACCGAGGCAGCGCATCAGGCGGCTCGGGAATTGCTGAAACTGTAGACGGTTTCGCCGCCTGACGGCGTCGATCCGGGAGCGGCCCTCGTCAAGCCCCTTCGGGGCCCTCCTCGGGCCGCGTTGCCACGGGATATCGGGAGGTGTGATATGAGACGATCCCGCGTCAGGCTGGTTTTGAGCGATTGGCAATCCGCTGAGAAGCCCTGAAGCCGGGATCTGCCCGCTTCAGGGCCTTTGCAAGCCTTTTGCCGTCCCCTGGCCTGTCAAGGCCAAGCCGCCTTGCGGCGGGCGCTTACGCGCGCCTTGACAGGCCAGGGGACGGCGTCCGACGTGACTGACATCGAGATTTTCATTGCTTTAAAAAGCGGTTAGGGATGGGGAGAGCCGGTGCGCAGCGGGCGGGCCGGGCAATCAAGAGGAATGCGCCCTTGGCAGGCGAGAGACAGCCCTTTTTCCGCCAGCAGCTGACCCAGGCGGTGACGGCTGCCAAAAGCGGGTGGGAGGTGCTGCGCCACAAGGGGCCAAGCCAGATCCAGTTCTGGTTCATTGCGCTGGCTGTCGGTATTGCCGCAGGATTTGCGGCGTTGTTCTTTCGCAAGGGCATCGACTGGCTGCAAAGCACGATCTACGGCGTTGAAGACCCGCGGATGCTGCACAGCTTCGCCGAAGGCCTGCCGTGGTTTTTGATCCTAGTCGCACCGATCATCGGCGGTTTGATCGTCGGCTTGATCCTGCACTGGTTCACACCTGATGGCCGGGTGCGGGCGGTGGCCGATGTGATCGAGGGGGCGGCACTGGCCGATGGCCGGGTAGAGCAGAAGGCCGGGATCGCCTCGGCTGTTGCGTCGCTGATCACACTGTCATCGGGCGGGTCAACGGGGCGAGAGGGGCCGGTTGTGCACCTGGCGGGCGTGGTCTCATCCCGCGTGTCGGACTGGATCAAGGCCGATGGGATCACGGGCCGCGACCTTTTGGGCTGTGCGGTGGCGGCGGCGGTCTCGGCCTCGTTCAACGCGCCCATTGCCGGGGCTCTCTTTGCTCTTGAGGTGGTTCTGCGCCATTTCGCGGTACATGCCTTTGCGCCAATCGTTATCGCGTCTGTCGCGGGAACGGTGATCAACAGGCTGGAATTTGGCGACATGACCGAATTCCATCTGGGCACCGACAGCGCGCTGGAATTTTACGTGGAGTTGCCGGCCTTTCTGCTGCTTGGACTTCTTGCAGGCGTCATCGCCGCCGTCTTCATGCGCGCGATGTTCTGGGCCGATGATCTGGGCAGCGTGGTGCAGCGGGCCACGGGGATGCCGCGTTGGCTGAGACCGGCCGTAGCCGGGGCGTTTCTTGGGGCCATCGCCATTGCCTTTCCGCATATCATCGGGGTGGGCTATGAAACGACCTCTGCCGCGCTGACCGGCGAATTGCTGCTGCATGAGGCGATTGTCTTTGCCATTCTCAAGGTCATCGCCGTTGGGATCACCATGGGCGGACGCATGGGCGGCGGGGTCTTTTCGCCTTCACTGATGATCGGGGCGCTGACTGGGTTGGCCTTCGGGATGATCGCCACGGGGATCTTCCCCGATGTGTCGGGGTCCGAGACGCTTTATGCTCTTGCAGGGATGGGCGCAGTGGCCGCGGCGGTTCTGGGCGCGCCGATATCGACGACGCTGATCGTTTTTGAACTGACTGGGGACTGGCAGACGGGGCTTGCGGTGATGGTGTCTGTGTCGCTGTCGACCGCCGTGGCCAGCCGAATGGTCGACCGGTCCTTCTTCCTGACGCAACTGGAGCGGCGCAACATCCATCTGGCCGCCGGGCCGCAGGCGTATCTGCTTGGCATGTTCCGGGTGGCAAAGGTGATGCGGCCGCTGGATCACGAGCGGACCGCTGACAGTGAGGCGCTGCTGACCTTGGTCGAACAGGGCGTTTACCTAGAGATGAACGCAACGCTGGAACGGGCGATGCCGATATTCGAACGCACCGGGCTGGACGTCATTCCGGTGGTGACGCTGGCCCCCGGCGATGCCCCCCCGGCCCTGGAAGGTGCACTTTATCAGGTCGATGCGCTCAAGGCGTATAACCGCGCGCTGGCCGCGACAGCGGCAGAGGAACATAGCTGAGCCGGCTTCGGGATCGGCACAACCCGTGCTAGCGTATCGGTATTGATTGCTTGATTTGAGGATGCCCCGATGCCCGTTTCGCGCCGCCTCCACGCCATTTGTGGCCTGTGCCTGTCCATGTGCCTTGGCTTTCCTGCGCTTGCCGATGACCCGCCGGTGACTTCTGCCTTTCGGATGATGCTGGATGCGATGCCAGATGTGGCAGACGCGCCCGCCGGGGCCTATCAGATCGACTTCGGCGACGTGCGCATGGCGCGGGTGTTTTTGGAAAGGGCCGGGGCTGTGCCTGTCGATGCGGAAGATCGGGCCATGATGGCGTTGCTGCGGGGTGGAACGCAGATCTTTGCCCGCTCGGCATCCGCCGATGAAAGCAGCTTTCGCAGCGCCAACGGATTTGGCTTTGCGGATGTGGAAACCAACCTGCAATACGCCCGGCCACCGATGTGGCTGAACATGGTTTCACTTGGGTTTGGCACGGGCGCATCCGTGGCGCAGGGCCTGCCGGAGGCGGGGTTCACGCCCGAGGAACGGCACGGACAATCAGTCTTCTGGCGCGGTGAACAGGATTACGCGGTGATGCAGCCTGATCTGCCGCCCGATGACCTGTATGGCGGGGCTGTGCGACGGTCTGTTCGGTTGGCCCTGTCGGGGGATGTGCTGGCCTTTTCGAATGGGTGGCCGGTGCTGGACACGGTCCTGACACCGGATCTGCCGCGCGTGACCGAGGATGGAAATGTGCGCACCCTTCTCGATGCTTTGGACCTGGCGGCGCACGAGGATGAACACATGATCTTGGCCTCTCTGTTCATCGACATATTGCCCGCCGAATACCCCTCGCCCCTAATAACGGCAGATCTTTTTGGTGATGACGGGCATGTGACGCTGGTTGCTTTCCTGCCGACGTATATCATTCCAGCGCGAGATCAGGTGGCGCGACTGCAGGCGAATCTGTGGGGCGTGCCGATCAACAGCGAGGGTGACGGGTTTGCCGAGATCATTGATGCCGAGGCCGAGGTGCTGCTGATCGAAGCGGATCAGCCGGCTATTGTGATACGGCTGGAAACGGCGGTTGACCCTGACCGGAACCGCCTGGTGCTGAACCGGGGCTATGGCGCGTTTCAGTCACTGATGATGCGGCGCGATTTCGATCGGCTGTTAAACGACATCCCCTGATCAGAGCTTTTCCACTGCCACGAGGTTTGGATAGAAGGCGATGTAGCCCGCGATTTCAGCGGCAGCTTCGGTCGGGGCTTCGTAGCTCCAGGCGGCGTTCTTGATGACGTTCGACTTGGTTACGATCGAGAAATAGATGGCATCCCCCTTGAACGGGCAATGGCTGGTCTGTTCGGATGCGTCGAGGAATGCCATGCCGATATCTTCGCGGGGGAAGTAGATGACGGGGGGGTAGTCGCCCTCGGTCAATTCCAGTGCGTTCTTGGATTCACCCAAAACAGCCCCACCGGCGCGCACAACCCATGTGCCCGCGGCTTTGCGAATAGTGATATGGTTCGTCATGTTCTTCCCTCTCCCTCGTCCGTAAACGCGTTATTCCCGGCACGATCTGCCGTTTTCCTGTAACAGGGTTATGTCACAGAGGCGCCGTGGCCCGATCCAGCCAATCTGCCGTATCAGACGGAAGGTGCGATCGCAGTTTTTCGGCGGTTTGCGCATGATAGGCGTCAATCCACGCGATTTCGTCCCTGTTCATCGCATCTGCGTCAATGAGACGCCGGTCGATGGGCGCCCAGGTGATGGTTTCGAAGTCCAGCATCTCTCGATCGTCCGCTCCGGGCAGGGCGGGGGCTTCGCGCACCACGATCAGGTTCTCGATGCGGATGCCGAAGGCGCCTTCGCGATAATATCCCGGTTCATTGGACAAGATCATGCCCGGCAGCAAGGGCAGGGTGGACACCCGGCTGATGCGTTGCGGGCCCTCATGAACAGACAGATAGACGCCGACGCCATGCCCTGTCCCGTGGTCAAAATCGCGCCCGGCCTGCCAGAGAGGCATTCGTGCAAGCGAGTCCAGGTCGCGCCCCGCGATCCCCTTGGGAAAGCGGGCGCGGCTGACAGCGATCATGCCGCGCAGCACCTGCGTGAAAGCGGTGCGTTCTTCGTCACCTACGTCGCCAACGGCGATGGTGCGGGTGATATCGGTGGTGCCATCTTCGTACTGCGCGCCGCTATCGACCAGATAAATCTGTCCCGGCGTGATCGTCGCGTTGGACGCTTCGGACACCCGGTAATGGGGCAGGGCGGCATGGGGACCGGCGGCAGAGATCGTATCGAAAGAGATGTCCTTCAAAACCCCGGTCTCTGTGCGGAGCTTTTCCAGTTGGCGAACGCAGTCAATCTCGGTCAGCTGACCCTTGGGGGCCTCTTCGTCGAACCAGTGAAGAAAGCGGGCAAAGGCCACCCCGTCGCGGATATGGGCGGCTGTCGTGGCCTTGATCTCGGCGGCGGTTTTACGCGCTTTTGGCAGAATGCAGGGGTCTTGCCCTGACACGATCTCGACCCCGGCGGCCTCCAGCACGATCCGCACACGATGCGGCGCGGTCGCGGGATCGACGCGGACGGGACCGTTAAGAGAGGCCAGGGACGCTTCGAAATCATCCCAATGCCGGATGGTGATATCTGGATCGGGTCCAAGCGTTGCGAACTTCTCGGGCTCGCTGAACAGGGTCACATGGCCCCTGCTGTCGATGATCGCGAACGCCTGAACAACAGGCAGATGCGGCAGGTCGCCACCACGGATATTGAGCAGCCAACAGATGGAATCGGGCAATGTAAGCACCGCTGCGGCTTGCCCTGCCTTGGTCAGAGCACCGGAGATCTCGGCGCGTTTCTCACCCAATGTTTTCCCTGCGATTTCAACGGGGAAACCGGTTGCCGGGGCATCGGGGCTATCGGGCTGATCGGTCCAAATCGTGTCGATCCTGTTGTCCACTGGGCGCAGCGAGATCTGCGACGGCGTTAGCGCCGCTTCAAGGCGGTCGATCTCCTGACTGGTGTGCAACCAGGGGTCAAATCCTACGATCCCGCCCTTTGGCAGATGCTCTTTCAGCCAATCTTCCAAGGCAGTTTCAGGCCAGTGCACCGGAGTGAAATCCGCAAGCGCCACCTGATCTTTGACCTGCACCCGGTAACGCCCGTCGATGAAGACGCCCGCAATGTCAGGCAGCACCGCACAGAACCCGGCAGATCCGGTGAACCCCGTCAGCCATGCCAGCCGTTCATCCCGTTCCGCAACGTATTCGCCCTGATGGGCATCAGCGCGTGGCACGAGGAAACCGGACAACCCATGCGCGGCCAGATCGGCACGCAATGCTGCCAGACGCGGCGGCCCCTGTTCGGGGCTGGTTGCGGCGGAAAAGCTTTGGAAACGGGTGGGGCTGGTATCGGTCATGGCGCGGAGCCTGCACCGAGGCGCGCAGATTGTCCATTGCTGCCGTTGCGGCCGGTGTCAGCTCCTCAGGAAATCTTCAAGCAGCGTCATGAAATCCTCCCACACAGGATTGCCCGGTATCGGAATGTGGTTTGCAGTCTCAAGCACGACCATCTCCGCCCCATCGATTCCTGCGGCCAGTTTTCGGGCCTCTGAGAGCGGGTGAACCGCATCGTCACGCGCGTGGATAATGAGCGTCGGGCAAGTGATACGGGGAAGAAGATCGATGGCGGAAATCTCATCGATGGCCGTTCGTATGCCAAGCAGGTTCGCCTTGGAGCTGGCCTGTTGCATGTTGCGGCCCATGGCCTGCACGGCATCGAGCGGGCCCTCGGGGAAGTAGGAGTAGAGGAGCGCTGCGGCGAAGGGGCTGGCTGGCGTGTCCCAGCCTTCCGAAACGAGACTGTGAAAGGTGTCGGGAGGCCGGGCGCCGCGGCGCGCACGCCCATTGGCGTAGCCCCCTACGATTGCCAGTTTCGATATTCGATCAGGGTGGTGCGCCGCCAGTGCAAGCGCCGTATGCACGCCCCCGGACTCGGAATAGGCCGCAAAGGTTTCGAACCCTGCGGCGTCGGCAGCGCGCAGGGCATTTTCGGCGAGCGTGGAGAAATCGACCGCGATGTCGCAGCGTTCCGACATGCCGAAGCCCACCGGATCGAAGCGCAGAAGGCTGAACTGCCGCGCCAGTCGGTCGAAACACTGTCTCTCGCTTGGGGTGTTCCACTCGGCCTCAAGATGGGTGGTGTTGTAGCCGACCCGCAGGAGCGGTGGACCGGACCCCGTGACCGTATAGGCGATAGCCCGGCCTTCATCATCCGCAGTGTAGCGGATTCGCTGTGATGCCGGACAGGGCGGTGTTGGAACACCTGTTTCGGAGACCATCTGCAGCCCGCGCCGGGCCACGGTGCGGATCACCGCCTGCTGCTTGCCGTCATCGCCTACGGCTTTGCGCGCCGCTGCGATGCGGGCGGATATGGCGCTTTCGGACACGATCCGGCCCTTCCACACCACCTCGATGATCTCGTCCCGTGTCACCACGCGGCCTGAGTTCTCCGCCAGCAGCCGGATCAGGTCGAAGACCTGCGGCTCGACCGTGACCGGGCGGCCCTGCCGCGTCAGCGTCAGGGTGTCGGTGTCCAACTCGCAATCAGCAAATACGTGACGCATGGCCAAGTTAAGCCCCGAGCGCAGGATTTGCGCAAGAGACAGGTGAAAACACAGGGGTTTCTAAGGGATTTCCAGGCAAGACCTTCAAGCGCACAGGGCAAAGCCGGGCCAATCTGGGGCAAATCACAAGGAGATGCCTGACATGATCCAGTTTGACACACGCATTTGCAATGCAACGCCCGACTATCTGAAGCCGCTGACCGAGCATCAACGTCAGGTCGAAACGGTCCGCAGGAAGACCCGCCATGCTGCATGGCGCGCCTTTTTCGCAAAGCTTCGTGGTCGGGTGCCTGTGCGCAGACCCCTCAAAGCCTCTGTCAGCTCACCTTCTTGAGGCCCAGGAACCGCGCCCGCGCGCGGGGGTCGCTGTCGAAGAGCGAGGCCAGTTGTTCTGTCATCGCACCGGCCAGCTGTTCTGCATCGGTGATCGTCACGGCCCGGTCATAGTAGCGGGTCACGTCATGTCCGATACCAATGGCCAAAAGTTCCACCGCCTTGCGCTTTTCGACCATCGCAATCACGTCGCGCAGGTGCTTTTCCAGATAGTTCGACGGGTTCACCGACAGGGTGGAGTCATCCACCGGCGCGCCATCTGAAATGACCATCAGGATCTTGCGTTGTTCCCGCCGCGCCAGCATCCGGCGATGTGCCCATTCCAGCGCCTCGCCGTCGATGTTTTCCTTCAGAAGGCCCTCTTTCATCATCAGGCCCAGATTGTCCCGCGTCCGGCGCATCGGCGCGTCGGCCTGTTTGTAGATGATGTGGCGCAGGTCGTTCAGGCGGCCGGGCTGCTGTTTGCGGCCCTCGGCCAGCCATTCCTCACGCGATTTGCCGCCTTTCCAGGCGCGGGTGGTGAAGCCCAGGATTTCTACCTTCACGGAACACCGTTCCAGCGTGCGGGCCAGAACGTCGGCGCAGATCGCGGCGATGGAAATGGGGCGCCCGCGCATCGACCCGGAATTGTCCAGAAGCAGCGTCACCACCGTGTCGCGGAAATCCATGTCCTTTTCGACCTTAAAGGACAGCGGCGTTGTCGGGTTGGCCACCACACGCGCCAGGCGGCCCGCGTCCAGCACGCCTTCTTCCTTGTCGAATTCCCACGACCGGTTCTGCTGTGCCTGAAGGCGGCGCTGCAGCTTGTTGGCCAGCCGGGAAACGGCGCCTTTCAGCGGTTCCAGTTGTTGATCCAGATAGGCGCGCAGGCGTTCCAGCTCCTGCGGCTCAGCCAATTCTTCGGCCATGATCTCTTCGTCATGCTCGGTCGTGTAGACGGCATAATCGGGGTCTGCCTCGGAATGGGGGGCAGGGGGGGGCGGTTCCAGCGGGGCTTCACCCTCTGGCAACTCGGTCTCCTCGGCCTCTTCCATGTCGCCCTGGTCGTCCATCTCGACCGAGGCCTGGCTGGCGTCCTGCTGCTCCTCTTGCGACTGTTCAGGGGAAGCATCGGCCTGTTCGTCCTGGTCGTCATCGGCTTCGCCAGTGGAATCCGGATTCTCGTCGTCGTCGGCTTCCGCCTCGTCCTCGTTATCTTCGTCCATCTCGTCGGGGTCGTCCCCCAACTGGTCGCCATAGCCCAGATCCTCGATCAGCTGGCGGGACAGTTTCGCAAAGGCCGTCTGATCGGACAGTACCTTGTCGAGATTGTCGAGCGTGTCTGCACAGCGATCCTCGATGAAACCGCGCCACAGATCCATGACATTGGCTGCCTCTGGCGGCAGGTCGCGGCCGGTTGCCAGATGGCGGATCAGGTAGCCCGCAGCCACGGCCAGCGGTGCATCGGCAGCCTCGCGAATCTCGCCATAGCCCTTGCGGCGGGCGTCATTGCCGATCTTGGCGTCGATGTTGCCGGCCGTGCCGGGCATGAACCGCGCGCCCATGGCTTCGCAGCGGGCGGTTTCCATCGCGTCCATCAGGTCGCGCGCCATCTGGCCTTGCGGGGCATAGCGCGCGGCGGTGGCCGCGTTGTGGAACTTGTGCTTCAGCGCGAAGGCATCCGCAGTGCCGCGCGCCAGCAGAACCTCGTCGCGTGTCATGCGGCGGCTGATCTGCGGCAGGCGCACGGAATCGCCCGTCATGCCCGGCGGATCGACGGAATACGTGACCCCAAGCTCAGGATCGTCCGCCATTACGCGGGTGGTTTCGGCCAGGGCCTTCTTGAAAGGATCTGCGGGGTTATCCGAGGGCTTTTTCATGCCCCTGTTATGCACCCGCGCCGCGCCCGCGAAAAGAGGGGATTTCACCGGTGGCCGGAGTCAGTATGGTGGGGGTTCTTCAGTCGCTTTGAATGAGGGTTTTGGCTTTGCGGATTTCAGTAAAAATAGGGATCGCGGCGGCGGTCTGTCTGGTGGCCCCGATGGCGCAGGCGCAGTCCTTTGATTGCGCCGCCGTGATGCAGGCGTTTCGCGCCACCCCGGTTCCTGGGATTGCGATCCCGGACCATGCCCCTTGCGAGGATGGGCAGTTGCAGGCGTTTCTCAGGAATGAGGCGGCGATTGCCGACGCGGTGCCGGTCACAGATGTTGAACAGCTTTACGGAACATGGCTTGGCGATGATGTGCTGCGCTATCTGTCGGGCGTTTCGGTTCCGGGCACCGAGATGCTGGTGATCGAGCCGGGCGAAACCGAAGGCAGCCTGTTCATCACGCAATACTGGTTGAAGCCGAATGTCCCGGATAGCGACTTGTTGCCATGGGATGACGAAGGCTATGCGGGATGGGTCTCACGCGGGGCGCTGATCCCGCTGGCGGACGGACGCTTTCAGCCCGGATATTTCGGGGAGGAGGCGATTACCTATAGCGGGCTCCGGCTGGAACAGGAACGCGCTTATGAATTGCATGTTTTGTCAGAGCTGAACCATTTCGAGCTGACGGTTCAATTTCGCCAGTCCGGGGACGCTTTGGTGCTTGAAAGCGAACGTCTGCATCCGCTGACTCGCGACCCTGCGCCCTTTGTCACGACATACACCCGCGTGGATCGGCAAGCGGTCGATATGGCCTTGCTGCTGGTCGTGGCGCTGGAGCTTAGCTACGGTCGATATTTCGACTGCTTTGCCCATCAGCTGACCGAAGCAGAGGGGCCGCTCCTGGATGTCTTCCAGCCCTATGGCGTTGCGGATGCACAGACCTGGCTGAACCAGTTGCTGTCATCGACCATGGCCCGGATGGAGCTGATCGAACAGATGGCATCCGACACCCCGCCCGAGGATGGGTCTGAGCGTATGACAGAGTTGATGGAGGCTTTCATCGCGTTCATCGACTCGCCGCTGAACCAGCATTTCGTAGATCGTCTGAACGGGGCAGAGGATCTTGGCTGCCCGGAGGTCTACTGACCGTATCTGAGGGATCAGACCTGGCAGAAGGGCAGGGTCAGGCGCGGCTGCGCCGTCACGGCAGCCGGGAAAAGAACAGATTCTGCGCGGCCTGGCACGGGGACGGAAGCGGGGTAAAGGCGCTGTACTCCGTCAGCTCGGGCGGACCGCCTTCCAGTGTGCCGCTGCTGGCCTCGGACTCTTCGGTTTCGCTTTCCACATCGACCCATGTCGTATCGGCTGTCCAGTGGCCAGTTTCGAAATCGACCGAGCAGCTATAGTTGCCCGAGGTCATGCGATCATAGCTGGAATAGCCAACACCCAGAACGCGAAATGCGTCATCCTGCCAGCCGATCCGCAGGGTCTGAAACCACGGATGACGCCCGATGCCGGATTGCTCGGAGTGCACAAGAACCGTTCGGCCTTCCCCTTCTTCCAGCGACGGTGACATGCCCCACATCGATCCGTTGAAGGCTGCATTGCGCAGGACCAAGAGGGGTGCGCCAGGGTCATCGGACAGGCGTCGGTCCGATAGGATCATCAGATCGGCGCTACCGTCATCTTCCGCCCCGGTCAGCACAATCACCTGTTCGCACCCATTGAGCGGATGGATATCGACGCAAAGACTGTCGATGAGACGGGGCAGGATCTCGGCTTCGCCATTGGTCAGGTCCTGGGCCGCAAGCGGCGTGGTCAGAAGTGATAAAATGAGTGCTGAAATCCGCATAGCGACATTCCCAGATTGCAAATTCTATCGGGAGCGTAGAGGCGGGTGGTGGCCAGTAAAAGCCTCAGTTCAGCATGAGTGCCCGACACTGGCCGATTTCCGCCTCGGCGCGCATCAGTGCCCAAGTCGCGTCTTCGGTGTCTTCGTTGAAGACGGCCCGGCGCAACAATTGCGTATGGGCTGCCTTTGACATCAGGCGGACATGCATCGCCTGACGCGTGTCGGTTTCAGTTAGGATCGCGTCCATGAGGCTGACCATGGCGTCGCGTTCTGCTTCTGTCTGATCCGCTCCGGGGTCGGAAAACAGCCATTGATGTTCCATAAGCGCCGAGAACCTCCCGACGCATCCCGCAAATGTTGTGACCAGATCCAGGCTCGAAAAGGCGCGGGCCGCGGGGGCGAAAGGCAGGGCGGCCAACAGCAGGGGCAGTAGAATTGTTCTCAAACTGCGCATGAAATGATCATGCAGGCGAAAATATCGCTTATCAAGTACTCAGAATGAAAACTATTCGCGGCTGCCCGTTATTCCTCGCCGGTCATGACCGCTGTGCAATCCTCGTTATCAGCCATGTAGACAGGATCCTCTGCAAAGGCGTTCCGTCCTGCCTCGATATTGGCTTCGAAGCGCAGGCGATAAGCTTCTGAAAGGTCCAGCACATCCGCAGAAACCGCATCGCGGGCAGCGTCGGGTTCCAGCCCTTCCTGTTCCATCGCGTCGGCCGCCGTCATCATCAGAAGCGCCACGATGTTGTTGACCTGTTCCAGCATGTCTTCGCCGATCTGATCGCCAAGATAGGCCGCCGAAGACGCATAGAAAGCCGCGCAGCGCGTGCCGATATAGGACATGGGCGCGCCGTCCCCCACCTCGACGCGAAGGGGCTGCATCTCCTCTTGCGCGAAGGCGGGAAGCGGCAGCAGCAGGGCCAGAAGTGGTAGAATGCGGAAGGTCAATGTGTGTCTCCGGGGTCTGAACATTTGGGCGATCATGGCGGCAAAGCCCGCCCGCCGCCACCCCCGACTTGCGATGACCCTTGCCTTCGCGCCTCGGGCTGCGCAGAAGGACGCCATGACAGAGCAGAGCTTTACCACCCTCATTCTCGGAGCGGGCGCGGCCGGCCTGATGTGTGCCGCCCATGCAGGGCCCGGCACGCTAGTGATCGATCATGCCAAGGCCCCAGGCGAGAAAATCCGCATCTCGGGCGGCGGGCGCTGCAATTTCACGAATATGTATGCAGGGCCAGAGAATTTCCTGTCACAGAACCCGCATTTCGCAAAATCCGCGCTCAGCCGGTACACTCAATGGGATTTCCTCGATCTGGTGAACAAGCACGCGATTGCGTGGCATGAAAAGACGCTCGGTCAGCTCTTTTGTGACGGGTCCGCAAAAGAGATCATCGCGATGCTTCTGGCCGAGATGCAGCCTGCTGACCTTTGGCTGAGGACCGAGATCGGAGAGATCCGCCACGATGGCAGCCGATTTCATGTTGATCTGACACGAGAGGGGCGGGGGGTTACGGTCACGGCCCGCAATCTTGTGGTGGCAACGGGGGGCAAGTCGATCCCCAAGATGGGCGCGACCGGCATAGGTTACCGCATCGCTGAACAGTTCGGCCATAGATTGACCGACACACGCCCTGGCCTTGTGCCGCTGACTTTCAACGAGGATCAGAAGGCCGCTTTCCGTCCGCTGGCGGGCAGCGCCGTGCCGGTGGTTGCGGGCTGCAATGGCGGCAGTTTCGAAGAGGCGATGCTGTTCACCCACCGGGGCCTGTCTGGCCCGGCGATCCTGCAGATCTCGTCCTATTGGCGCGAAGGGGATAGCCTCTCGCTGCGGCTCTGCCCCGGTACAAACCTGTTCGACGCGTTGCGCGCCCGTCGTCAAACCGATGGGGCCAAGGCGTTGACGACCGTTCTGGCCGATCATCTCCCGCGCGCAGTGTGCCTGTTCCTGGCCGAGAGCTGGGGCCTGACGGGAAATCTGGCGGACCAGTCGGACAAGGCGTTGCGCGCGCTTGTGGACCGGTTGGAAGATTGGCAACTGACGCCTACCTCATCAGAGGGATACCGCACGGCGGAGGTCACGCTTGGCGGAGTCGAAACCGACCGGATTTCATCAAAGACTATGGAATCGCAGCTGCAGTCGGGGCTTTACCTGATTGGCGAGCTTGTGGACGTGACCGGCTGGCTTGGCGGGTACAACTTTCAATGGGCTTGGTCCTCGGCCCATGCAGCAGGCACCGCCATAGCCGCCGCCGCGAATTAAGGCACCTGCGCCACGCGGCCATTTGTGCCGTAACGGTCCGGCCATAGGCCCCTTGCAGCCCCCCTAATTATCGTGCAACACCAAGCGGCGGAGCCGAAGATACAGCGAGAAGGCACTATTCGATGGACATGATGGTCAAACCCACGGAAGAAATCTCTGTCCGCGATGTGTTCGGCATCGACAGCGACATGAAGGTCAAAGGTTTCGAGGAACGCGCCGACCGCGTGCCCGAGATCGACCCGACCTACAAATTCGATCCCGACACGACACTCGCCATCCTCGCAGGCTTCAGCCACAACCGCCGGGTGATGATCCAGGGCTATCACGGCACCGGGAAATCGACCCATATCGAACAGGTCGCCGCCCGTCTGAACTGGCCCGCCGTTCGCGTCAATCTCGACAGCCACATTTCCCGGATCGACCTGATCGGCAAGGATGCGATCAAGCTGCGCGATGGTAAGCAAGTGACCGAGTTTCACGAGGGCATCCTGCCCTGGGCACTGCGCAATCCTGTCGCCATCGTCTTCGACGAATATGACGCGGGCCGCGCAGATGTGATGTTCGTGATCCAGCGGGTTCTGGAACATGACGGCAAGCTGACGCTGCTCGATCAGAACGAGATCATCACGCCCAACCCCTATTTCCGCCTGTTTGCCACCGCCAATACCGTGGGTCTGGGCGATACGACGGGCCTCTACCACGGCACCCAGCAGATCAACCAGGCACAGATGGACCGTTGGAGCCTTGTGGCGACGCTGAACTACCTGTCCCATGACGCGGAAACGGCCATCGTCCTGTCGAAAAGCCCGCATTACAACACCGCAGCCGGGCGCCAGACCATCAGCCAGATGGTGACTGTCGCGGACCTGACCCGGACCGCCTTCATGAATGGTGAGCTGTCCACGGTGATGAGCCCGCGGACCGTGATCAACTGGGCGCAGAACGCCGAAATCTTCCGCTCCGTTGGCTACGCCTTCCGCCTGAGCTTCCTCAACAAATGCGATGAGCTGGAGCGCCAGACCGTGGCGGAATTCTACCAGCGCTGCTTTGACGAAGAGCTGCCGGAAAGCGCGGCCAGCATGAGCCTCGGCTGACAAGCCCCTGACATAACATGAAAAAGGCGGCCCCGGTGGCCGCCCTTTTTGTTTCTGAAGGCTGAGCGCCGCTTATTTGAAGTTACGGCTTTCCTTGATCTGGTCCCAGGCCCAGACCACCTCTTGCAGCTGCTCTTCCTGGCTGCGGTCGCCGCCGTTCATGTCGGGGTGCAGCACCTTGATCAGTGCCTTGTAGGATTTGCGCACCTCGGCCTTGGTCCAGTGGTCCTTGGCTTCCAGGATCTCGATGGCGCGGCGTTCGGTCGGGGGCAGGCGGCGCGAGCCGGTGATGCTTTTGCCCGGATTGCGGGTGGCGTTGCCGCCCAGTACCTGATGCGGATCGTCGACGCCAAGCCGCGACCAGGCGCGTTCCTCGACCGATTTCTTGAAGGTCTTCGTCGGCCGGTCCCAGACACGGTCGCGTTCCATCTGGGCTTCCATCTCGGCTTCGGTGGTGCCGTCGAAGAAGTTCCATTTCAAATTGTATTCGCGCACATGTTCCTTGCAGAACCACAGGTAGTCATCCAGCACATCTGGTGATTTCGGTGCGCGGTACTGGCCGGGTTCTTCGCAACCCGCGTGTTCACAGACCCGCTGAGAGGTTTCAAAAGCGCCGGACATGCCACGCCGTCCGCCGCGCCGCTTTTTCTTGTCGCTGGAGACGCGCAGATCGAAGTTGAATGGATCTTTGTCGGCCATTGGACACACCTTCTCGACTCGGAATAGGCAGTCTAAGGTTTTTCGCAGGGGATTGAAGGGGGCGAGGGCAGAAAAATGACGCGATCGGAGAAAATCCGCGACCGGCTGGAACGCGCCTTTGCGCCTGGTCATCTGGAGGTGATTGACGAGAGCGAGAGCCACCGGGGCCATGCCGGATATCAGGATGGCGGTGAGAGCCATTTTCGCGTGGTGATCGGTGCAGATGCGTTGGTGCCGCTATCGCGAATCGCGCGTCATCGCGCTGTCCACCAAGCGATTGGCAAGGATTTGATGAATGAAATCCATGCCTTGTCTGTCGTGATCCAAGGCTGACCTTAGTCTGCCGCCGCAGCGCGAGGGCGCTCTTCCTCATCCGGTGCCGCGTCGTCGGATGGCGTGTCTGCCAGCTCTTCCTGCGGCTCTTCCCATGGCTCTGGATCGTCCTCTGGGGCGGTCAGGGCCAGGGGGTCTTCGACCTTTTCCAAGGCAAGGGGCTCTGGGGCTTCCTCGCCGTCTTCCAGCACCCGCCGAAAGATCAGCATATTGTGATAGACGGTCTGCTTGGAGGCGATTCCAGAGCGTTCCTCGGTGGGCAGAATATCGGCGCGGACATAGTCCCAGCCCTCGGCCCCAAGCTCGTTCATCAGGGTGGACAGCGCCAGCGCAAACCGGTCTTCAGCGCGTTTCACGCCCTTTGCCTTGAGCCCCCGATTTGGGGCTGGAACCACCTTGTATTCAAATCTGGTCATGCTGGACCCTGACCTCTGAAAGCACGTGGGACAAATGATTAACGGCTCCAACCCGCCTGTCAAAGGGGGCCTTCAGAACCTGTCGCCCCCCGTACACCGGGCGTACACCCCCTGTACACCCCCCCGTGCATACAAACGGGCGCACAGGATCGGAAAAGAAGCTGGTTAAGGGTGCAGATCGGCAGAGTATGACCCCGGTTGATCCCGAGCGGCTCCACGGGCATTCTAACCCCATGAAACAGTACAGCTTTGCCGTGATCTTCTCTCTCATCGCCGTGCCCGCCGCCGCCGAAACGCGCTGTGGCTGGTTCACAAACCCGACGCCAGCCAATGTCTTCCTTGACGATGCCCATGGTGGTTGGACGCTGTCTGCCCAAGGCCGCGGCGGGGCGCCGGGATTTGACGATGCCTGGTCCGCGGAAGGCAGCCCGGTCGAATGGGTGCAGATGCATCCGGCAGGGTATGGATATGGCTGCGCCTGCATAGAGGGCGATTTCGGCCCCATCGGCAGCCAGGAGGTGCTGGAGGTGCGGCGCTACTGGCATCGTCCGTTGGATGCCTGCGCCAGCGACCCTGCGCTTGAGGAGCGGGATCTGGTCCCGATGTGGGAGGGGGAGTAGCTGCGGCAGGTGGAGAGCGCTTCCGTTGTACCCCCAAACCTGTCCTTCCCGCGAAAGCGGAAACCTGTTGCGTTGTGCTCTATTTTGGTGAGGTCCCCGCTTCCGCGGGGATGACAGGCTTTCGCGGGAGGGCGTTGCGCGCGTGGCTGGCCTTACTCGGCCAGCTTCTTCGCCACCAGTTCATTCACCGCCTTGGGGTTGGCCTTGCCGCCGGTGGCCTTCATCACCTGACCCACGAACCAGCCCGCAAGCTTGGGATTTTCTTTGGCCTTGGCAACCTGGGCGGGGTTGGCGGCGATGATCTCGTCCACCGCGGCCTCGATCGCGCCGGTATCCGTCACCTGCTTCATGCCGCGCGCTTCGACGATCTCTTCGGGGTCGCCGCCTTCGGTATAGACGATCTCGAACAGATCCTTGGCGATCTTGCCGGAAATGGCGTCTGATTTGATCAGGCGGATGATGCCGGCCAGTTGCTTTGGCGAAACCGGGCTATCCGTGATGTCTGCGTCGTCTTTCTTGAGGCGGCCGAAGAGCTCGTTGATCACCCAGTTGGCAGAGAGCTTGCCATCGCCGGCGTCGGCTGCAACGGCTTCGAAATACGCGGCATCGGCGGTTTCGGCGGTCAGAACGGACGCGTCGTAATCGCTCAGGCCGAAATCGGCGATGAAGCGGGCCTTCTTGGCGTCGGGCAGTTCGGGCAGGTTGGCTGCGATGTCATCGACCCAGGCTTGCTCAATTTCCAGCGGCAGGAGGTCGGGATCGGGGAAGTAGCGGTAATCATGCGCCTCTTCCTTTGACCGCATGGACCGGGTCTCGTTCTTATCTGGGTCATAGAGCCGGGTTTCCTGATCGACTGTGCCACCGCCTTCAACGATCTTTATCTGGCGGCGCGCTTCATACTCAATCGCGGCCTGGATGAAGCGCATGGAGTTCATGTTCTTGATTTCGCAACGCGTGCCGAGGTGGGAGAAATCGCCGGTTTCGCGGTATTTCTCATAGGCCCCGGGCGTGCAGATCGAGACGTTCACATCGGCGCGCAGGTTGCCGTTTTGCATGTTGCCATCGCAGGTCCCGAGATAGCGCAGGATCTGGCGCAGCTTGACCACGTAGGCCGCGGCCTCTTCAGGGCCGCGGATATCGGGGCGCGAGACGATCTCCATCAGCGCAACGCCGGTGCGGTTGAGATCGACGAAGGACATGGCCGGGTCCATGTCGTGGATCGACTTGCCCGCATCCTGTTCCAGGTGGATGCGCTCGATGCGGACCAGACGCGCGGTGCCGTCGCCCATTTCAACGAGCACTTCGCCTTCGCCCACAATGGGGTGGTAAAGCTGGGAAATCTGGTAGCCCTGCGGCAGGTCG
Source organism: Nioella aestuarii (assembly GCF_050896395.1). NCBI lineage: Bacteria > Pseudomonadati > Pseudomonadota > Alphaproteobacteria > Rhodobacterales > Paracoccaceae > Nioella > Nioella aestuarii. The sequence goes on from NZ_JBPBBA010000008.1 coordinate 45,950, forward strand.
GGATAGAAATAGTTCTTACGGTCGAAGGCGGAGAAGAGGTTGATCTCGGCCTTGAGCCCGAGCCCGGTGCGCACCGCCTGCGCCACGCAAAACTCGTTGATCACGGGAAGCATGCCGGGCATCCCTGCGTCCACAAAGGCCACGTTCGAATTGGGTTCCGCCCCAAAACTGGTCGAGGCACCGGAAAAGAGCTTGGAATTGGAGGAGACCTGGGCGTGGACCTCCATCCCGATCACGAGTTCCCAATCCTGCTTCGCGCCGGCGATTACTTTGGGTTTCGGGGTCTCATAGGTCAGGTCGAGCATGGGGCGGTCTCCGGTTGAACGCTACGGGTTCTAGGGCAGGGGAGGCAGGGGAGCAAGAGGGTGTGGGCGGGGTTTCGCCGCGCATTGCGCGTCGACCGGCGGGCGGCCCGTCTCAACCCCCGGCTTACGCCGGAGGCCTCACCGGGCCGCGTTGCCACGGGCGTGTGGAGAGGGCGGTATACTGGGTCGGAGGGAGTGCGTGTTTTGCGCGCAGGATGCCTCCAGCGGGAGGGTTGGGGCCAAGAAGAAGCGGGATCGGCGGGGGATTGCCGGATTTGGGGTGCTGAGAGGGGGGGAGGCTTTGCAAAGGCTGCGCAGGGGCGCAGAGAAGCGCGGTCTGAAACATCTTGTGAGTCTGGCCATGCGGCTGTCTTCCATCGTTCTGGGGCTTCTGGCCCTTTCCGTCCTGTCGGCCTGCGCCACGACGCAGCCGAATCCTGAAACACTTCCCGCCACGCGATGGGATCACCGGCCCGAGGCCGAGATCTGGACCCGCGCCTCCATCGAGATGCTGGAGGGGGATGCGTCGGTTCTGACGGCGATTGTGCCCGCGGATGCGGAGGTTTGGTGCCCGGGATATGAAACCGCCAGCGCGGCGGACCGGGCGGCGTTCTGGGTGGGGTTTGTCTCGGCCCTGGCGCGCTATGAAAGCACCTGGGAGCCTGAGGCGGTCGGGGGCGGCGGGCGCTGGTTCGGGCTGATGCAGATCTCGCCCGCCACGGCGCGCTATCGCGGCTGCGAGGCCGGGTCCGGTGCAGAGCTGACCGACGGGGCCGCCAATCTGCGCTGTGCGCTTCGTATCATGGCTGAGACGGTGCCGCGCGACGGGGTGGTGAGCCAGGGAAGCCGCGGTGTCGCCGCCGATTGGGGGCCGATGCGGCAGGCGCATGTAAACACAGAGATGCGCGACTGGCTGCACCAGCAAAGCTATTGCCAGGGCTAGGCGCTTGAAACGGCGGGCCAGGGCGGGCAGCATGGGGGCCGAGAGGAGCTGCGCGATGCGTGCACTGATGCTCTGTGTCCTCATGTTTATCCCGGCCTTTGCCACGGCGCAGGGCCTGGCCCCGATGGGCAGCCCGGCGCCTGTGCCGCGACCAGGATTTGCGCCAGAGGCGAGCCCGGTTCCCTTGCCGCGCCCGGCTTTGGCGGTGCCATCCCTTCATTGGGATGACCTGCGCCCCGGCATGGAAGCGCCGGCGCGCCCCGGTTGGGGGCCGGCGCTGTTTCGGGCCGTGCTGGCGCAGGAGGGTCTGCTGGACGTGGTGCCGGAAGATATCGACACCTGGTGCCCGGCCTATGCCGAGGCTGGCCCCGATCAGCGGGCGGCGTTTTGGGCCGGACTCGTGTCAGCGCTGAGCTGGTACGAGAGCACACACCGGCCGGATGCGGTTGGCGGCGGAGGGCGCTGGTTTGGGCTCGTGCAGATTTCACCCGCCACGGCGCGCTATCGCGGTTGCGCTGTGGGCACGGGGGAAGCGTTGATGAACGGTGCGGCGAACCTGCGTTGCGCCGTGCGGATCATGGCGCAGAACGTGGAACGCGATGGCGTCGTGTCGCGCGGAATGCGGGGCGTGGCGGCGGAATGGGGGCCGTTTCACAGCAGCCAGCGACGCGAAGGGATGCGGGCCTGGGTATCGGAGCAGGCCTATTGCAGCGGCTAGAGCGCACGCACCGGAATGCCCCGATCCGTGGTTTCGCGGATCAGCGCGATCGTGTTGTGCAACACCTGCTGAGGCAGCATGATCTCATCGCCAGAGAGTAGCACGATCGTGGCATGGTCAGCGCCAAGCCGAAGGTGATCGACGCGGGACAGCGGCAGGCTGCGCCGGGAGAACCCGTTGAAGATCGACAGGCTGCGCGCGCTATAGTCGATGCCATAGGACGGCCGCAGAGCGATCTGCAATACGCAGATCAGGATACAGGGGGTCAGCAGGGCCCAAACCCAGATCGGCGCCGTGCGATCAGCCGCCACGGCCAGCATCATGAGGCCAGAGACCAGCCCCATCCAGGCCAGCCCGGAGCGTTGATGCTCCAAATATGTGTAGCGCTTGGACATGGGACGATGGTGCCGTCCCATTCGGTCCTTTTCATGGCGATGACACGGTGAACGCGTGGAATTGCGGTCAGTCTGTCCGCATCCGCCCCACCATCTCGGCCAGATCCCGGCTGAGCCCGTCAGCGTCTGCAATGCGGCTGAGCTGATCGCGGATCAGCGCCTGCCGGTCAGCATCGTAGCGCCGCCAGGTTTCAAACGCCGTGGACATTCGGGCAGCGGTCTGTGGGTTGGCCTTGTCGAGGCGCAGCAACCAGTCGGCCAGGAACGCGTAGCCCGCGCCCGAAGGATCATGGAACCCGGCCGGGTTGGCGGCGGTTATCCCGCCGATGACGGACCGGAAGCGATTGGGGTTTTTCCAATCGAAATCAGGGTGCTCTGTAAGGATCTTAGCGCGATTGACAGCATCCTCAGGAGCCGCATGTGCGACCTGCATCATGAACCACTTGTCCATTACAAGCCGGTCGCCATGCCATTGTTCATGGAACCGCGCGGCGACGTCTGTATCGCCGGCATCCAGCAGGCAGGCGAATGCGGCGAGTTGGTCGGTCATGTTTGTGGCAGCGTCATACTGAGCGCGGGCGCGGAGGGGGCCGTCCAGAAGGGACAGGAAACGCAGTGCGCAATTGCGCAAGGACCGTTTGCCAGCCGGGCCCGCATCGGAACTGTATGGGCCATCCGTAACCATCTGATCGTATACGGTTTCAAGTGTCTCTCGCCCCGCCTCGGCAATCGTGGTTGTGAGCGTTTTTCTGGTGGCATGAATGCGGGTTGGATCGGGAACCAGCCCTGCCTCTACACAGCCTTGTGCGATGTCGTCTTCCGACGGCAGCGCCAGCACCTGGGCGCGGAAGGCAGGGTCCAGCGTATCGTTGCCCGCAACCCGGACCAGCGCGTCAAGATAAGCCTGCGCCGGTGGGGTGTCGTCGGTCAGCATCGCCATCAGCGTTTCCCGGCTGAGAGAGCGCCCGGCTTCCCACATGTTGAACGGGTCGGTGTCATAGGCCAGAAGCAGCGCCCGATCCTCGAAACTGGGGGTGTGATCGAGGATCACGGGCGCGGAAAAGCCACGCAGGATCGAGGGCACGGGGCGCGATTTCAGGCCGTGGAACTGGAAGGCCTGTCGCGTCTCGGTCAGCTCCAGCACGCGGGTTGGCTCTACCTCAGCACCACTGCTGTCCAGCAGGCCGATGGCAACTGGGATCACCTGTGGCTGTTTGTCTGGCTGGCCTGGTGTCGGCTTTGTTTCCTGTTTGAATTCAATTCTGTAGGTTCCGTTACTAAAGTCACTTTTGACGCTGAGTCGCGGCGTGCCCGCCTGGGAATACCAGCGCTTGAACTGGGTCAGATCACGGCCTGTGGCCTCTTCGAACACGGCCAGCCAGTCCTCGATCGTTGCGGCGTCGCCGTCATGGCGGGTAAAGTAGAGGTCAAGCGCCTTGGAATACCCGTCATCGCCCACCAACCGCTTCAGCATCCCGATCACCTCGGCGCCTTTTTCGTAGACTGTCGCGGTATAGAAATTGTTGATCTCGACGAAGCTTTCAGGCCGGACAGGGTGCGCAAGCGGCCCTGCATCCTCTCGAAACTGGCGGGCGCGCAATTGCAGCACGTTGTCGATGCGCTGCACGGCCGCGCCGCGCATGTCACCGGAAAACTGCTGGTCGCGGAAGACGGTCAACCCTTCCTTCAGGCAAAGCTGAAACCAGTCGCGGCAGGTGATGCGGTTGCCGGTCCAGTTGTGAAAATATTCATGGGCGATGATGGCCTCGATAAACTCATAGTCTCGGTCGGTGGCGGTTTCGGGGCTGGCCAGAACGTATTTGGAGTTGAAGATGTTCAGCCCCTTGTTTTCCATCGCGCCCATGTTGAAATCATCGACAGCAACGATATTGAACACGTCGAGATCGTATTCACGTCCATAGACGTCCTCGTCCCATTTCATGGACCGCTTAAGAGCCCCCATGGCATAGTGGGTTTTGTCCTCGTCCCCGCGCCGGACCCAGATGTTGAGCGCCACGGGTCGGCCCGACATGGTCATAAAATGATCGGAATAGGACAGCAGATCACCGGCGACGAGGGCAAACAGATAGGCGGGTTTGGGCCAGGGATCGTGCCATTCGGCCACCGGCCCGTGCCGCTCTACCGGGTTGCCGTTCGACAGAAGCACCGGCATCGGCGAATGGATGCGCACCGTGAAGGGGGCCATGACATCGGGGCGGTCAGGGTAGTAGGTGATCTTGCGGAAGCCCTGCGCCTCGCATTGGGTGCAGTACATGCCGCCCGACATATAGAGACCCTCTAGCGCGGTGTTGTCAGCCGGGGCAATCTCTACCTCTGCCTCCCAGATGAACGCCTCATCCGGCAGACGGTCGGCGGGAATGGTCAGGGCGGTCTCGGTCCGCTGGTATTCGTTTTCCGACAGGCTTACCCCGTCAATGCTGGCCGAAATCAGCGTCAGCTGTTCACCATCCAGATGCAGATCGCCCTTCGTGGAGGCCGGGTTACGGAAGAACCGGATCCGGGATGTCACGCGCGTGGCCTTCGGGTCGAGGGTGAAGTCCAGTTCCACCAGCTCGATCAGCCAATTGGGCGGTGTATAGTCGGAAAGGTGAATGGTCTGCGGGGCAGCGTCGCGCATCGGGGTCTCCTGCATTGGATCACTGCAAGGTTTCGTAACGCGCGCGCAGGCGCAAGAGGCATGCTGACAGAATGCTGTCAGTAGGGGTGTGACAGACAGGGTGCATTCGATACGCTCACCTGAAAGGATAAAGTGATGAGTTTCGCCCCCGCCCACACCACCGTCTGGATTGAACTGCCGATCAGTGATTTGACCGCTGCGATGGCATTTTATGCCAAGGCCACTGGCCTGAACCTGAAGCGCGAACAAATGGGCCCGAATGAAACGGCGATTTTCCAGGCCGCCGATTTCGCGAGCGGTGTCGCCGGTCATCTCTACGAGGGCAAACCCGCAGGCGATGGCACTGGCCCGACGGTGCATCTGGCCACACAGGGCAAGCTGGAGGATGCCATTGGCCGCGTGACGGAGGCCGGCGGCGCCGTTGTGTCACCGATCATCGAGATACCAGCAGGCCGCTTCTTCTATGCCACTGATCCCGATGGCAATTCCATCGGCCTGTTCGAGGCATCGTAACCCGATGCGCCGCGCTGACCGCCTGTTCCAGATCGTACAGCATCTTCGGGGTGGGCGGTTGGTGACGGCGCAGGCCTTGGCCGAGCGGCTGGAGGTCTCGACCCGGACGATTTATCGGGACATCGCGGACCTTCAGTCGACCGGCGTGCCCATCGATGGCGAGGCCGGGGTGGGATATGTGATGGAGGAAGGCTATGACCTGCCGCCGCTCATGTTCACGCGCGATGAGGTCACCGCACTGGTTGCCGGTGCCCGGCTGATCCGGGCCTTTGGTGGCGCGGGGATGGCACGCGCGGCTGAAGAAGCGCTGGTCAAGATCGGCGCCGTCCTGCCCGAACCGGAAAGACAGCGCGCCGCCCAGGTGCAGGTCCATGCCATCGGCTGGCGCATTTCGGATGACCTTCGGGCGCTGATCGACCGATTGGAGGGCGCGGTGGACCGGTCCGTCCGGCTGTCCTTCGCCTATACCGATCAGCATGGCGCTGCGTCCCGACGTATCGTCCGCCCTCTGGGCCTTTGGTTCTGGGGCGCAAGCTGGACCCTGGTGGGCTGGTGCGAGCTGCGAGAGGATTTCCGCATGTTCCGGCTGGACCGGATGGACGCGGTCGAGGAGGGCGCTAGGTTCAAGCCAGAGCGTGGCAGGCGGCTACAGGATTTCTATCGCATGATGGAGGCGCGCGGCGACCATCCCTGAGACCCCTTCCGCAGATGTTCACTTTATGTTCCTATCTGGCTTATGGGCACGATTCTCTGGTTCAAACGGGATTTGCGGGTTGAGGATAACCCGGCATTGGCACAGGCGGCGGCCGCAGGCGGGCCTGTTTTGCCGCTGTATGTCGTGGAGCCGGACTATTGGGCGCTGCCCGACAGCTCGGCCCGGCAATGGCGCTTCGTCGCTGAATGCCTGCACGAGCTGCGGGGCGATCTAGGGAGCATGGGAGCGCCCCTATTGGTGCGAACAGGCGATGCGGTCGACGTATTGGACGCCTTGCGCGCCACACATGGCATCACGCGGCTGATCAGCCACGAGGAAACTGGCAATCTCTGGACGTTCGACCGCGACCGCCGGGTTGCTGACTGGGCACGGATGCACGGCGTCGAATGGCAGGAAGTGCGGCAACCCGGCGTTAGCCGTGGGCTTGGCCACCGGCGTGGCTGGCAGGCGCGGCGCGACAAGGCGATGCGCGCACCGCTGGAGACGGTACCTTCGGGCCTGCCGCCCCACGGGCTCGATCCCGGGATAATTCCCGATGCGGCCGATCTGCGCTTGGCCTTCGATCCCTGTCCGGGGCGGCAAAAGGGTGGGCGCGCGCGGGCGCTCGACCTGCAATCGGCCTTCCTCGATCGCCGCGCGGCGGGCTACCTATCGCGCATGTCGTCACCGTTGACGGCGGGGGCCGCCTGTTCGCGCCTGTCGCCGCATCTTGCTTTTGGTACGCTGTCCATGCGCGAGGCAGTTCAGGCGGTTGACCGAAGTCGGTCCGAGGCCGGGCCAAACCGGTGTCTCAAGGGGTATGGCTCGCGGCTGGCCTGGCGCGATCATTTTATTCAAAAGCTGGAAAGCCAGCCTGATATCGAGACGCTCTGCCTGCATCCTGCCTATGAAGGGATAAGGCCCCGTGTCCCCGATGCGGTCCGGCTGGCCGCCTGGCAGGCAGGCGAAACCGGCTTGCCTTTCGTCGATGCATGTATGCGTCAGCTGATCCATACCGGTTGGATCAACTTTCGGATGCGGGCGATGCTGATGGCGGTTGCCAGCTATCACCTTTGGCTGGACTGGCGGGTAACGGGGCAGCATCTTGCGCGGCTGTTCACGGATTACGAGCCGGGTATTCACTGGCCGCAGGTGCAGATGCAGTCGGGCACCACGGGGATCAACACGCCGCGCATTTACAACCCGGTGAAACAGGGGCTGGATCAAGACCCGGATGGGCGCTTCATTCGACAGTGGCTGCCAGAGTTGCGGCCTGTGCCTGATGCCTTTCTGCATTGTCCCTGGGATTGGGCCGGGGCGGGGCGGTTGCTTGGCCATGCCTATCCGGTGCCAGTGGTGGAGCCCCTGAGAGCCGCCCGCGCCGCGCGTCAGCGAATCTGGGCCGTGCGGTATGCCGAGGGCTTTCGCGAAACGCGGGCCGCGCTGCTTTCGAGACATGCCGCGCCTCGACCTGAGCGACCAAGCCCGGTGCGTGTCGCCCCTCGTCAGCTTTCATTTCCTATTTGAAGGTGTTTTTGGTCAGAAAGTTTTACCAAAGTTGTTGCCTATAGGAAACTTCCGCTCTAGATCATATCGAGACGGCATGCGAATGCATACGCACCGGGACGTTCAAGAGGGATTTGGCCATGACAACGCGCAGCGACAAACACGGGCTTCAGGTGGATGATCGCCTTGTGGCGTTTATTGAGACACGCGCCTTGCCGGGGACCGGGGTGTCGGCCGAAGACTTCTGGTCAGGTTTTTCTGCGGTGGTACATGACCTTGGGCCAAAAAACCGGGCCTTGCTGGAAAAGCGCGAAGAGATCCAGGCTCAGGTAGATGCCTGGCATGTGAACCGGCGCGGCCAGCCTCATGATCAGAAAGCCTACACAGCGTTTCTGCAAGAGATCGGCTATCTGGTGCCGGAAGGCCCCGATTTTATGCTGGAAACCAGCGCGACCGACCCCGAAATCGCGGCGGTTCCCGGCCCGCAACTGGTGGTCCCGATCATGAACGCGCGCTTTGCGTTGAACGCGGCAAATGCCCGTTGGGGCAGCCTGTATGATGCGCTTTATGGCACCGATGCCATGGGTGATTTGCCGGCGGGTAAAGGCTATGACGCGGCGCGCGGCGCGCGGGTTATTGCCTGGGCCAAGGACTTTCTCGATGGCGCAGTTCCGGTAGAGGGCGGCTGGTCCTCCGTCACGGATATGGCGGCGCTGACAGGTCATCCACAGTTTGTCGGAACCTCTGCCGGCGGTGTAGAATATGTTTTCAAGAACAATGGCCTGCACATCCGTGTTAAAGTAGATTCAAGCAGCCCGATCGGGGCATCGGACCCGGCGGGCATCTCCGATGTGATCTTGGAATCCGCGCTGTCCACCATCATGGATTGTGAAGACTCTGTTGCTGCCGTGGACGCAGAAGACAAGGTGTTGGCCTATTCCAACTGGCTGGGCCTGATGAAGGGTGACCTGACCGAGGAGGTCAGCAAGGGCAGCAAGAGTTTCACCCGTGCGCTGAACCCGGATGTGAGCGTTGTGACACCTTCAGGTGAGACATTGGTGCTCAAGGGCCGGTCGCTGATGCTGGTGCGCAATGTAGGCCACCTGATGACCAACCCTGCGATCCTCGACCGCGACGGTCTGGAAGTCGGGGAAGGGTTGATGGATGCGATGGTGACAACGCTTGTCGCCATGCATGACCTTGGCAAGCCGGGCGGCAATTCCGTGACCGGATCGGTCTACGTTGTGAAGCCCAAGATGCACGGGCCGGAAGAGGTGGAATTTGCAGACGAGATCTTCACACGCGTCGAGGCCGCACTGGGCCTGCCGCACTACACGGTGAAGCTGGGGATCATGGACGAGGAACGGCGCACGTCAGCCAATCTCAAGGAATGCATCCGGGCCGCCAAGAACCGGGTGGCGTTCATCAATACGGGCTTCCTTGACCGCACTGGCGACGAGATTCACACCAGCATGGAAGCCGGGCCGATGCTGCCCAAGGGTGAGATGAAATCGACCCCCTGGATCGCCTCCTACGAGGATCGCAATGTCGATATCGGACTGGCGTGCGGATTGCAGGGTAAGGCACAGATCGGCAAGGGCATGTGGGCGATGCCCGACATGATGCATGCGATGCTGGAGGCCAAGATCGGCCACCCACAATCTGGCGCGAACTGCGCCTGGGTTCCGTCGCCCACGGCGGCCACGCTGCATGCCACGCATTACCATAAGGTCGACGTGCTGGCCCGGCAGGAAGAGATCAAGTCAGGCGGCGCGCGCGGCACGCTGGCGGATCTGCTGACCATTCCCGTGATGGAGGGGCGCAATCTGTCCGATGAAGAGGTCACGCAGGAAATCGAGAACAACGCGCAGGGCATTCTGGGCTATGTGGTTCGGTGGGTCGACCAGGGCGTCGGCTGTTCAAAAGTGCCCGATATTCACGATGTGGGCCTGATGGAAGATCGCGCAACTTGCCGGATTTCGTCCCAGGCGCTGGCCAACTGGCTGCATCACGGCGTGGTCAGCGAAGCGCGCGTGATGGCGGCGATGAAGAAAATGGCCGAGGTGGTGGACCGTCAGAATGCGGGCGATGCGAACTATCGTCCGATGGCGCCGGGCTTTGACGGAATTGCCTTCAAGGCAGCCTGCGATCTGGTGTTTGAAGGGCGTGTTCAGCCCTCTGGCTACACGGAACCGGTTTTGCATCGGCGGCGGTTGGAACTGAAGGGCTCTGCCTGAGAGGACTTGCCTGTGGCAGGTGTTCCAGTTGAGTATTTTTGCCAAGAAGAATGGGCATCCGGGCAGTCCCTGACGGGACCGGGCACACCGTTAACCTTAATGGAACGTTGACATGATCACACTCGACCAAGCGAAGACAATGGTGCGCGTGGCGCGCGAGAAGGGCAGCGAGTTGGGCCTGAAGCCGCTTTCGGTGGCGGTGCTGGATGCGGGTGGGCATCTGCTCGCGTTTGAGCGCGAAGATGGGGCCAGCCCGGGCCGGTTCGAAATCGCCCGCGGCAAAGCCTATGGTGCTGTGATGCTGGGAATGCCGGGTAGCGCGCAGATGGCGCGGGCCGAGGATCAGGCTTATTTCATGGCTGCCGCGAACGGCGCCTTCGGCGGCAAGGTTGTGCCGGTGCCGGGCGGCGTTCTGGTCAAGGACGCCTCTGGCGAGGTGATCGGAGCCGTGGGTGTCACAGGCGATACGTCTGACAATGACGCCAAGGCTGCAATGGCCGGGATCGAGGCAGCGGGGCTTATCGGGGTCGCATAAGCGCCTCAATATCAGGCAGCGCACAATCCGCGTGGGATCTGTGCGCTGACGCCGCTTTCCTCGCTGGACGAGGCGGCTTATATGCTTGGGAAAGCGCTGGAAACAGAGGATCCCCATGCAGCGACCGGTCATCGGCATTATCGGCAACCATCACCTGATCAATGATCAGTATCCGACCCATGCAGGCGGCACGATGAATTCCGAGGCGATTGCCGAGGTGGCTGACTGCGTGCCCCTGCTGATCCCGGCTGATCCGAGGTATGCATCCACGGCCGAACTGCTGGAAATCTTCGATGGGTTTCTGTTCACCGGCGGGCGGCCAAATGTCCACCCCGAGGAATATGGCGAAGACCCCACCGAGGCGCATGGCGCGTTCGATCGCTGCCGGGATGCTGTCAGCCTGCCACTTATTCGCGCTTGCGTGGACAGGGGTCAGCCCATTCTGGGCGTTTGCCGGGGATTTCAGGAGGTGAACGTCGCCATGGGCGGAACGCTCTACCCCGAGATTCGCGACCTACCGGGGCGGATGAACCATCGGATGCCTCCTGACGGGTCGCTGGAGGAGAAGTTTGCCCTGCGCCATAGCGTTTCCTTCACCGAGGGCGGGCCGTTTCACCAACTGCTTGGTGCGCGCGAGGTGATGACCAACACGCTGCACGGGCAGGGGATCAAGCGCGCTGGCGCGCGGGTTGTGATTGACGGGCAGGCGCCCGACGGCACGCCGGAAGCAATCTATATCGCCGATGCGCCAGGCTTTACCCTGTCGGTTCAGTGGCACCCAGAGTACCGGGCTGCGGAAGACCCGGTCTCGCGGCCCTTGTTTGAAGCTTTCGGACGCGCCGCACGGGCCTGGGCTGATGGGAAGCGCACGGTTCCGGTCAAGGGCGTGGCGTAAACGCCTGCGCTGCGCGAAGAAGAAGCCACAGACAGAAGGCAAGCTCGGCCAATAGTGGAACCACATAGGCTGGTTCGAAAGCCGCAACGCCCCCCGGAGCGATGATGCGCAGCGCAGCACCCGCGACATAGACCGGTGCCGCGCCTGCCATAAGCCAGCCGATCCAGCGGGGCAGGCCAGGCGATTGTAGCAGGATCAGCGCCAGCAACCCGCAAGAAACGCCGAAGAAAGCCAAGCCAAGATCATAGCCCTGCGCTTGTAGCAAAAGGTTTGCCAAACTCAGCGCCTCGCGCCCCGGCAGATCACCAGGCAGGGTCAGCAGCGTCAAAGCCATGGTCTGGTTGAACAGGTTCGCACCCAGGATCGCCGCCTGAACCATGCGAAAGGCGCTCATCAGGGCCGCAAGAACCGGGCTGATCGGCGCAAAGAGCAGGTAGAGCAGGAAGGCCAGAGCCACATCTGACAGGATCATCACCAGATCGAGCAACAATGACAGCCGAAATCCCGTCATGTTCGCGCTGATATTGGTGGCGGTTTGCAGGGCGTTGTCGGGGGCCAGCAGGGGGCCACGCAACAGCAACTCGGAACTTAGCCCCGTGACGATGATCACGAGGTAGAGCAAGCCCGCAGCTTTGGCGAGACGAAACAGAATGGGGCGGGGCATGACGGCATCCTTTGGCAAATGTGGATCAGATGCCCCAGGGTCTACGCCCCATCACGTCATACGTTAATTGCTGAAATTCGTCATCATACCATGCATAAATGCATGACACGCACGTCTTTCAGGTTGATTTTGGACCGCGTAACTCTTTGATATGCCCACGGATCGCGCGCCATTTTTCGGCTTCAGCGGTGTTTCCGGCTGTCTCTTCCGCAATTGCCTTTTGGGCGGCCTCCGCCTCGGCTTTGTCGCCATGCGCATTATAGAGCGCGTGGGCATATTGGATCAGATCACTTGTTCCCATGTCAGTTTCCTCCTGTTTGGGGATCGCTGCGGGTGGGGAGGACATGGTGTGCCGGGATGCCGTTTCGGTCAAGTCATCCCTAATCTTCCGGCTCGATCAGGCGGATTTCGCCGCTATCGGCTAGTTTGCGGATCGCGCTCACAAGTTCTGCCATCGCGGCCTCCCCCTCGGGGCCGCGTATCTTGCCGCGTGCCTCTGCGTCGTCGCGCAGCTGTTCGGCCATGCGTTTGGACATGTTTTCCAACAGAAATTCAACGGCGAGCGGCGCGGCCTCCATCGCGGCGGCAAGAGCCACGACAGTGGTTTCGGCATCAAGCGCGCGCATGACCTTTGGCACGTCCTTTTGGTCCAACCGTCTGGGGATGTGTTCAAAGGTAAAGATCGCCTTGCGCACCAGACCGGCAAAGTCCGCATCGGTGCTATCCAGCCCCTCCAGCACCTTGTTGCGGGTTGCCGTTGCGGCGGCGTTCAGGATTGCGCCCACCCGATCTGCCGGGGGGCTTGCGAAGGCTTTGCTCGGCTGTGCCTGCAATTGGTCGAACAGGGACCGGCCGACGCGCGCGATGGTCTCTTCCCCGATGGACGAGGTCAACGCCACTGCATGGGCAACCACATGGGCCCGATCCTCTGGCAATTCGGCCAACAGGGCGGCGGCTTTCGCAACCGGTAATTTGGATAGCAGGATAGCGCAGACTTCGGCGCTTTCACTGGATAGTAGGGTTTTCAAGCGGTCTGGGTCAGCCGCGGCAATGCGGCGCCAGGGATCGGGCGGGCTATAGCCCTCTGCCAGGTCCGTCAGTCTTTCACGCGCTTCATCCGACAGGTGATCGCGCACCATGTCGAGCGCGCCCGCGACGCTGCCGGGAAAGGTTAGGCCGAGCGTGTCGAGCGCATGGGCGAATTCACGCGCCACGGCGGATAAGGTATCACGGTCGATCGGGCCGAGCCCGGCCAGCCGCCGAACCAACGCCTCCTGCTGGCGCAGGGACAAGCCCGTCAGCCTTGGCATCGCTCCTTCGGACAGTAACAGCCGCACGATCACCGCAGCCTTGTCGGCATTCGACATCTGCAAAGGCGGCGCTGGTGCGTCCACAAATCGTTCTGTCAATTGCATCGTCAGCCCCACGTCTGTTGTCACTCACCCGACAGGCAGGATCGGAGAACAGGAGTTAAGGGCTGGTAACCCGCCGCAAGGAAAGCGCGGCGGGTCTTGTTAAAATCGGACCGTTACAGTCCGGCGTCTTCCGGTGCGCCAATCATCAGGTTGAGGTTCTGCACGGCGGTGCCCGATGCCCCCTTGCCCAAATTGTCAAGCGTTGCGGTCACGGTCAGGATCCCGGCGGACTCGTTGCCATGAACCGAGATCTCCATCCGGTTGGTTCCGTTTACGGCTTGCGGGTCAAGCCGAGCGGGGGCGTCCACCACATCGACAAATCGTGCCGTCGCGTAGAAGGCGCGCAGGGTGTCTTCGATCTGCGCTTTGGATGGCGTTCCGGGTAGTGCTTCGCGATGCAGGTGCATCTGTACGATCATGCCTTGCGCATAATTACCCACTGCTGGCTGGAAGGCAGGCTTTCGGGTCAGCCGGCCATAGCGCATGATTTCGGGCACATGTTTGTGGGCCTGCGCCGTGGCATAGAGGAAAAAGTCGGGTGCGGTGCCTTGGTCGAATTCGGCAATCAACGCATTGCCACCACCGGTATAGCCAGACGTGCCGGTCAGCACCACGGGCGCATCTTCAGCCATCAGCCCTGCGTCCCGAAGGGGCCGGACCAACGAGATGGCTCCGGTCGCGAAGCACCCAACATTGGCCACCCGCGACGCGCCCTTGATCGCCTCGACCTGACCGGGCAGTTCCGGCATCCCATAGACCCAGCCATCCGCAATCCGATGGGCGGTCGAGGCGTCGATGATCCGGCAGTCGCCCGCCAGTGTCACGGCTTCGATGGCGGCGGCGTCGGGCAGGCACAGGATCGCGACATCGGCTTCCGCGAAAGCCTCCGCCCGGGCGACAGGATCCTTTCGGCGTTCATGCTCCACCTGTACAAGGGTGATATCCTCGCGGGCTGAGAGCCGTTCGAGAATTTGCAGGCCGGTCGTGCCGGCTTCACCGTCGATGAAGACCTTCGCCGTCATGGGCTGTTCCTTTGTGGTCAAGTGGTGGTGGGGGAGGTAGCGTGTTTCAAGCAGGGGCTCAACGCCAAAGCGCAGCCCTCGTCACAGCACGTCTGAAAAAGGGGCAGGGGTCAGCTGCTGACCGAAGTCTCGCAGCGCCCGGTTACTGGGTCCCAGGTCGTGCCATCCGTGCAGCTGGCTCGTCGGTCACCATGCTCGCAGCCCGATTGGGCCAGTGCCGCAACAGGCGACAGGGCGAGGGAAATGGCGACGATCAAAGCGGCGGGGCGCATGGGGGCCTCCTTTGGGAAACACTGCTTTCATAGCATAGATTTGCGATCATGCGAAGATGTCTCATACTGCGCGGCAATCGGCTGAAACGACCGTTGAATAGACCGGCTATGCCATGCAACACGGTTTTTGAGCCGCGTCCTGTTGCTGAAAGACGGGACGGGCCATCAGGCCCGGCCGACTAAGCCCGCCTTTTTTGCAGTGCTGTTGGAACTGTCAGCAAAACTACTGCGTATCAGCCATTTGGTCAGGGTTCGCGCCATCAGGTCATGGCCGTCAAGGGATATGCGGCCTTTGTCGATCTCCTTCTCGAATGTCGAATGCCCCATCCAGGCCGCTGTCAACGTCCGAAGCTCGCAAACGATATAGAGATCGACCGTGAACTTGGGGTCGGTGTAGCAAAGGTCCGTCTCTTCGCCGGGTTTGGAGACCAGCCAATAATTCGTTGTTCCTTGCGGCGGGTTGTTCAAGATGAACTGGATGACGCTCTTTCGCTTTGGAAGATGGAGCTGGTCGATCTTCCCACGGATCTTCCACATCAGCATCCGCGCATCCAAGCCCTGAAGCGACACCGCACAGTCGACATTGCGATGCGCCCATTCGCCAAGTCCGTGGATCAGGGGCTGCAATTCGTCGGCAATTTGGCTGGTGAAATACTCGGCATGTGCGCCCGGTCCTGCCTCCTGCCGGACAATCAGCCCGTGAGCTTCCATTTCTTTGAGACGCTTTGATAAAAGGCCCGGCGACATGCCCGGCACGCCCCTTTGAATTTCGTTGAACCGGGTTGATCCAGACCACATTTCGCACAGCAGCAACATCGTCCATCGTGGTTCAAGCAGGCTTGCGGCCATCGCGACAGGGCAGAACTTCGGGTAGCTCGTATCTGACATAGCGGCACCTCCCCTCAAAGCTAAGCATAGGGGTGGGTGCTCAGTCCACTTCACAATCTGTAGTGGATTTACTGCAGAAACGAGACTGGCTGGCGATCAAAGCCGCTGACAGCATTCAGGGCATGGTAACCACAACAAGGGAGATGCACATGCCACTGGTTGATATCGAGGTGATCGAAGGGGTCTTCGACGAAGATCACAAAGCCCAGATGATCCACAAGGTGACCGATGCCATGGTCGAGGTCGAAGGCGAGAATATGCGCGGCGTAACTTGGGTAAGGGTCAAGGAGGTCCGCAGCGGTCAGTGGGGGATCGGCGGCACAACACCGAGCGCCGCAGATATCAAGGCGATGGCCGCAGGGTGATAACCGGGGGCGAGCCTAGCGGCTCGCCCCTATTTCTCAGTCCTCGCCGAACACCCGGGCGAAGATCGTATCGACGTGTTTGGTGTGGTAGCCCAGATCAAATTTCTCGTTGATCTCGTCTTCCGACAGCGCCGCGCGCACCTCTTCATCCGCCAACAGTTCTTCGCGGAAATCGGTGCGGTGGTCCCAGACCTTCATGGCGTTCCTTTGCACCAGCCGATAGGCGTCCTCGCGGGAAACGCCTGCCTGCGTCAGCGCCAGCAGCACCCGCTGCGACATCACGAGGCCGGGGAATTTATTCATATTGTCCAGCATGTTCTGCGGGTAGACCAGAAGCTTGTCGATCACACCGGTCAGGCGGTTCAGAGCGAAATCGAGGGTGATGGTGGCATCCGGCCCGATCATCCGTTCGACGGAGGAATGCGAGATATCGCGTTCATGCCACAGCGCCACGTTTTCCATCGCCGGGATGACCGCCATGCGCACCAGCCGCGCCAGGCCGGTCAGGTTCTCCGTCAGAACCGGGTTCTTCTTGTGCGGCATGGCGGAGGAGCCTTTCTGCCCCATCGAGAAGAATTCGGCCGCTTCCAGTACCTCGGTGCGCTGCATGTGGCGGATCTCGATCGCGATGTTTTCGATCGAGGACGCCACGACGCCAAGCACCGCAAAGAACATGGCATGGCGATCACGCGGGATGACCTGTGTGCTGATCGGTTCCGGCACGAGCCCCATCTTGTCGCAAACGTGTTCCTCGACTGCCGGGTCGATGTTGGCGAAGGTGCCGACCGCACCGGAGATGGCACCGGTGGCGATCTCGGCGCGCGCATCGCGCAGGCGGGACAGGTTGCGGTCCATCTCGGCGTAGAAGCGCGCGAAGGTCAGGCCCATGGTGGTGGGTTCGGCATGGATGCCATGGCTGCGGCCGATGCGGACGGTGTCCTTGTGTTCATAGGCGCGGCGTTTGAGGGCGGCCAGCAGGGCCTCTACATCCGCGATCAGGATATCGGCGGCGCGTACCAGCTGTACATTCAGCGTGGTGTCCAGCACATCGGACGAGGTCATGCCCTGATGAACAAAGCGGGCTTCGTCATTGCCAATGATTTCGGCCAGGTGGGTCAGGAAGGCGATGACGTCATGCTTGGTGACGGCCTCGATCTCGTCGATCCGGGCAACGTCGAAGTTGACGTCCTTTGCCTTCCAGACGGCCTCGGCATTCTCACGCGGGATCACACCAAGATCGGCTTGCGCGTCGCAGGCATGAGCTTCAATTTCGTACCAGATGCGGAATTTTGTTTCCGGGCTCCAGATAGCGACCATTTCGGGGCGGGAATAACGGGGGATCATGGGGCGCAGCCTTGCCTTTGAAGAGGAGTTGGCGTCCTCTTAAGGGCAGAGCCACCAGACCACAAGTTAAGGGGTGTCGCAGTGGCCCCGGAATTCCGCGCCGCCTTGGTTGTTGACCCGAATGCGTTGTAATTTCAGATGGGAGAGTGATTTGAGACGTATTATTTTTGGTCTTGCACTTCTGACTGCAGGTCTGGTTTGCACAGGGCAGGTGTCCGCTCAGGATCAGCGGGTCTGGGAATATCGGCCCTCGGAACCGGGCGTTCTGTTCCAGAACCAACCCGGACTGACATATTGGATGCCATATGCAGAGCCCCCGGTCTTTGACAGCACCTGCCATTTGACGGAACAGGGAACGGCCAATGTGAACATGATGTTGCAGATGTCTACGTCGCTGCCGAATGCGACCCTGCAATCTCTTTCCATGGTGTCACCGAATGGGCAGGCGTTCCGTTTCGACGCAACGATTTCGCATTCCGATGCATCGCCGAATGATGCAACTGCAAGCATATCCATCCCGATTGAGCATCCTGCCGCAGTGGGGCTAACCCATTGGCCGCGCTTTTCCGCAATGCTGCCTGACGGGGCGCGGTTCGATCTGGTTCTCTCGCCAGAGGCGCACCAGGCCGCGACCGAGTTTCTTGCCGATTGTGCCACTCTGCCGACGGCCCCACCCCCGGTTCCGGGACCGCCGGAAATTGCATGGCACTATCAGCCGGGAACCGGCAGCTCCGGCGGAGTGCTGAGCAACTGGTTCCTTGAATTGTCCCTGCTCGAATTCGAGGCGACATGCACAGCCCCGGGCATGGCGTCGATCCGTATGGCGGCGCAGGCCGACCCGATGGTGGATGGGCAGGCGGCAAGGCTTCGACTGAACGGGCCTGATGGTCAGCCAATGCTTATGGACGGGACTCTTTTTCGCTTTGAAGGGGGGATTGGCGATATCGGTTTTGCGGTGGATCTGCCACTGGAACACCCCTTGTTCGAGTATCTCCTTTCCGGAAACTACCTCGGCTACGGATTAGAGGGGCACGCCGGCCTGAACGAGCTGGATGTGACGCAGGCAGGCACCGCTGTCAGTGCGTTTCTGGGAGAATGCGCACCGTCATCTGGCGCATCAGGGGCGGGCGGGGCAGGGCTCGTGCCTCCCTCGGACAGATCCGGCTGTGCCGACTACGGGCAGGTACAGTCCCAGCCAGGCGTTGCGCCGTTTCAGGCGACCTTCGTCAACAGGCAGCAGGCCGCGCGCGTCCTGTTCTGGATCGACTATCAGGGGCAGCCGCAACAGATGGCCTATCTGGACCCCGGCTATCAGGTCACGATCGGCACGGATCAGGCCCATGTCTGGCTGGTCACTGACAGCAGCGGGCAATGTCGCGGCATGGTCAGGCCGGTGCCGGAGCGACCCGTCATAGAACTGGTCGAATAAACAATCTGGGGATGTCTCTGAAATGCGAATGAGGGGTTCACCGAAGAACGTTTTTCCCTTGTGTGCACTATGCGGTGCAGCCCTGCTTCTTTTGACCGGCAAAGCCCTGGCAGACTGGGTGCAGCTGGATGATGCCGGCATCACGGCAGCCCTGACCGACCGGGAGTTCTTATATGAGAATACGGCCACGCAACATTTCTATGCATCAGGTCGCACCCGCTATACGGCTGCAGAACCGAGCTGGGGCTACTGGCGGGTGGAGGATGGCCAATATTGCAGCCAATGGCCTCCGGGCCTTGGATGGGATTGTTACGAGGTCTTTGAGGATGAATCCGGCACTGTCCGGTGGGATGATCCTTACGGCAACAGCACCATGGGAAGGCCATTGAGGTGAGGCAACTGTCTGAATTCGAAGGGGTCTGGCAGCTGAGCCGCCAGATTGAGGATGCCCGTGCCGGGCTAAGCGGACACCTGCAAGGCGAGGCGCGCTTCGAGCAGGGGCAGGGTGGGCTGATCCTGACGGAACGCGGGCAGTTGACCTACGGTTTGGGGGCGCCCTTGCAGGCCGAACGGCGCTATCTGTGGCGTGAAGAGGCAGGCGGTATCGCCGTGTTTTTCGAGGACGGACGGCCCTTTCACTGGTTTTCCGCCGAGGAGACCGAAGCCAGCCACGACTGTCCGCCGGATCTTTACCATGTGAGCTATGATTTCAACCACTGGCCGCAATGGAGAGCACGCTGGCAGGTTTCAGGCCCGCGCAAGGATTACATGATGGAGAGCTGCTATACCCGCCAAAGCGAAGCACCTGATTGACCAGGTGTCAGGATGCGGCGGTCTTTCGACAGGAGAGTAATATGAAAGTACTAGGTATGAGTGCCCTACTGGCGTTGGCTGGTTGGGTCAGCTGTGCAGCAGCTCAGGGGATGGATTGGGTCTATACCAACTGGACCCCGGTGCCAGGACAGCCGCCTTCGATCTCTCTCGACTATGGCGTTGCTTATTCGGATGCCGTGCAGTTCAGTTTGAATTGCAATGCAGGATCTGCAGGGACGATGGTTCACGTGGATTTCTTTTCAGCGATCGGGCCGATGTCGCATGGTGGACCCGTCATTGTTTCCGTGATGTCGCCCGGCCAGCCGCCTATTCAGATCCCGTCGGAGGTATTTTCCTGGGAAACCGGACATACAGGCGCGCGGGCTGAACTGCCGATTTCCCATCCTTTCTTTTCTGCGCTTCAGGGATGGTCCGGCCTGTCCTTCCAATTGGCGGGCCAGCAGACCATTGCGCTGCCGGCAGATCAGGGCCGGGACGCTATCGCGAGTTTCGTTGCCGACTGCTCTGCGATTGTGTCGGGGGCAGGACCTTCACAGCCCGGTTCGGCGCTCAGCTGCGATACCTACGGCAGCGCCTATTCGGTGTCCGGTCATGTTCCTCAGCAAGTGACCTTTTTCAATGAAGCTGATGCAGCGCGGGTTCTGTTCTGGATCGATTATCAGGGCCAGCCTATTCAGATCGCGATTGTGGAGCCGGGACTCTGGGTGACAATAGACAGCTTTCTGACCCATCCCTGGCTCATCACGGATATGGGGGGACTCTGCCGGCAGGTGATGGAACCGCAATCCGGGCAGGATTGCTACGAAATTTCAAATTGATGGCTGCCGGCTTTCGGAAGAGTCTAAAAAAGTGTTAAATAAACACTATCATTTTGCCGCCGAGTTCCTTAATGATGGAAGCATCATTTGAATCACCCTAGCGAAAGCCAATTTCATGATCCGTTTCCCCCTGATCCTCGCCTCAGCCGTCCTTGCGGTCAGCTCTGTCACTGCCACCGCGCAGCAGGGCTATAGCTGGCAGCACTATGCTCAACCGTCCTCCGATCCGTTCCAACCCCTTGTGACGCTGGTCTATGGTGTGCCGGAAACCGATGACATCCAATTTTTCGCCAGCTGCCAGATCGGTGCAGGAATGCCCTATGCGCTGGTGCAGATTGCCGCCGATACGGCCGGCCTGCCCAATGGCGCGGCGGTGTCGATGTCATTTACCGATGGGGCGGGTGCGGGCACCATCCTTGACGGGTCCATCATCGGTGTGAATGCCGAATTCGGCATCACCGGGGTGGAACTGGCGCTGGAGCTGGAGGACGGCCTGTTCAACCTGATGCGTGCGCGCGATGTATTGAGCTATGCCATTCCCGGCGGGCAGGGCTTCGAGATTGGCACTGCGGGCGTCGCCGGGCCTATGGATCAGTTCCTGACCACCTGCGCCGATCCCGTGGCAGGCGCGGCCCCGGTTACCGGGGGCGAACTGCCGCCGCCCGCGCCGGATGCCCATGGCTGCGAGATGCTGGGCCAGGTCCTGTCGCTGAACGGCAACCAGCCGCAGCAGATCACCCTGACCAACATGACCGACGGCTATCGCGGTGTCGTCTGGATTGATTATAACGGCGATTTCGTCGACATGGGTGCGATGAACGCGGGTGAGTCGATGACGATCGACAGCTATGTCACGCACCCGTTCATGATCACGGACGGGCCGGGCAACTGCCTTGAGGTGATGGTGACGACCGGCGGCCAATCCAGCTTTGCGATCACCGCGCCCGGGCAGTTCTTCGGAAACGAGTGACCGGGCAGGGCGGCGGGGATCACCTAACCCTTGTCGCCCTTCATCAGCCTGTCGGCCTTCTTACGCACGAGTACGCTGCGCAGGTCGTGCATGGCCATCAGCAGCCGGTCGGTGACATCCTCCAGCGCGTCATCATCCGCGCGCGACTGCGCCCATTGCGCGGTCAGGTTCAGATGGTCGATGGTGCGGTGGATGTCGTCCAGATCGCGCCGCGCCAGCAGCGCCTCTCGCTCGGCCATCCAGTCAGCGATAACCTTGGTTTCCTGTGGTGTCAGGACGTGATCGCCATGGGGTTTTACCCGGCCGTTCTTTATGTTCACGACCGCGATTTCCGTCATATCGATGCGCCTCTGGCGGTTTTCAGTGTCCACCCGATAGACCGCGGCGCCATTTTCGCGCACCCGAAAGTAGAACTCTGGTAATTCTGACATGAAAAGCGCCCCGCCAATATGGCCTATGGAGGCCAATTTAGAAACGGGGCACTTGGCTGTCAAAGCCTGTCAACGCTTGCGCGCGACGAAATAGGGGCGTTTGGCGGAATTGTTGAAATCCTGCGTGTCCGTGATCTCGAAGCCTGCGGCCTCGATCCGTATGCGCAGCGCGTCGGCCGTGAGGTAGAGCACATGCGGCGCCTTGTTGAAGAGCTGCATGGTCGCGATGAGCGGCCGGAAGGGCGAAAGTGGCCCGCCGAGGCAGACAGTCTTGGAAATCATCAGCCCGCCTGGGGCCAGAAGGGAATGGATTTCTGCAAGCCCCGCGTCAAGATCATCCAGCAAATGCAAGGCGTTGAAGGCCAGAACCGCATCGAAAGGCCCCTCGGGTAATTCCCCCCGATCCGCCGCAGCCTGCACGAAGCTGAGGTTTTGCAGGCCCGCGTCCCAGGTTTTCTCGCGTCCGATCTCAATCATTTCGGCCGACACATCTGTCGCCACAAGCTCTGCGACTGAAGGGGCAAGCGCGATTGCGGTGCTTCCAGTGCCGCAGCCAATCTCCAACACCCGATCACCGGCCTTGAGATAACTGCGTGTATGGTCGAGCGTGGCCTCATAGGCGGGAATGTCGCCCACGGGGCGGGCGGCATATTTCCGGGCGACCTTGTCCCAGAAGATGGCGGCGGTGGCTGTCATGGCGTGTCTCCTTTGTTGGGCAGGAGGTATCTGGCGGGCATACTAAAAGAAATTGCAGAAATCCGCAGTCGGTTTATACGGATATGCATGAATTGGGCCGCGATATCTTTTGACTGGAACCAGGTGCGCGCCTTCCTTGCGACGGTAGAGGAGGGGACGCTGTCAGGTGCGGCACGCGCCTTGCGGTTGACGCAACCCACGCTTGGGCGGCAGGTCTCGGCCTTGGAGGAAAGCCTGAACATCACGCTTTTCGAACGGGTCGGCAAAAGCCTGATCCTCACACAGGCGGGCATGGACCTGCTGGAACATGTGCGTGCCATGGGCGAGGCGGCGAACCGCATTTCGCTGTCGGCCGCGGGTCATGTGCAGGAGGTGCAGGGTGAGGTGCGCATCTCGGTCGCCGATGGATATGCCGCCTATATCCTGCCGGACATCCTGAAACGCCTGCGCCGCGAGGCACCGGGACTGACCATTGAAATCCTTGCAGAAAATCGCGTATCCGACCTGCGCAGGCGCGAGGCAGACATTGCCATTCGCCATATGCGGCCCGAAGACCCGGAACTGATCGGCAAGCGCCTGCGTGATGGGACCGGCAGTTTCTATGCCTCAAAAGAGTGGCTGGACCGGAACGGGCGCCCAAGCACAATGGCCGATCTTGAAACCATCGAGATGGTGGGTATCGACCAGCCCGAACGCATGGTGGCGGAGCTGAACAAGCGGGGCATTCCGGTCAGCCATGTCAATTTCCCGATCCGCACGCTGAATTCGGTGGTGGCCTGGGAAATGGTGCGGCGGGGGCTTGGGGTTGGGGTTGGCTCCGACCTTGTGGCCGCCGGCACACCAGAGGTGGAGCGCCTGCAGATCGAAGGACTTGCCCCTATCACCTTCCCCAACTGGCTGGTGACGCATCGAGAGCTGCGCAACAGCCGCCGCATCCGGGTGGTGTTCGATCTGCTGGCGGAAGAACTGGGGTAACGCGCGTCTCAGCTGTTGCCGCGACCAGAAAAAAGGCTCGCTTCCTCAGCCGCTTTGCGCAGAGCCCGCGATTTGTTCACGGTTTCCTGGTACTCGGCCTCGGGGTCGCTGTCATAGACCACGCCGCCGCCCGCCTGAATATAGAGCTTTTCGTCCTTCAGAACCGCCGTGCGCAGCGCGATACACATGTCCATGTCGCCGCCCGCACTGAAATAGCCCACGCCGCCGCCATAGACGCCGCGTTTTTCAGGCTCCAACTCGTCGATGATCTCCATCGCGCGGACTTTGGGCGCGCCGGATACGGTTCCGGCGGGAAGGCCCGCCAGCAGCGCGGACAGCGCATCGTGATCGTCCGACAGCTCGCCCACCACGTTCGACACGATATGCATGACATGGGAATAGCGTTCGATCACGAATTCCTCCGTCGGGCGCACGGTGCCGATCTTGGACACGCGGCCCGTGTCATTGCGGCCCAGATCCAGCAGCATCAGGTGCTCGGCCAGTTCCTTCTGGTCGGCCAGCAGATCAAGCTCCAACGCCTTGTCTTCCTCGGGTGTCGCGCCCCTTGGCCGTGTGCCCGCAATCGGGCGGATCGTCACCTCGCCGCCGAAGACCCGCACGAGGATCTCGGGGCTGGCGCCAATCACCTGGAAGCCGCCAAAATTGAAGAAGAACATAAAGGGCGATGGGTTCGTGCGGCGCAGCGCGCGGTAAAGCGCGAAGGGTGGCTCGGGAAAATCCTGCGTCCAGCGCTGCGAGGGCACGACCTGAAAGATGTCGCCCGCGCGGATATAGTCCTTGGCCTTCTCAACCGCCGCGAAATAATCGGACTTGGAGAAGTTCGAGACCGGCTCTGCCACCGCATGAGCCTCGCCCATCTCGCGGGCGGCCGTGGTGGGGGCGCGTTCCAGATCGCGCACCGCGTCCATCACCCGTTCCGCTGCCTGCGCATAAGCGGCACGGGCGGACAATCCGCCACCCACCCAGGCGGGGGAAACAACGGTGACTTCGCCCTTCACCCCATCCAGAACCGCGATGACCGAAGGCCGGATCAGCACCGCGTCGGGCAGGCCCAGAGGGTCGGGGTTCACGTTCGGCAGGTGCTCGACCAGCCGGATCATATCATAGCCGAGATATCCGAACAGCCCCGCCGCCGCGGCGGGCAGATCGTCTGGGATGTCGATGGCACTTTCCGCCAGCAGCGACCGGATCGCCTTGAGCGGCGGTTCCGAACACGGGTCGAACGCGTCGCGGTCATAGCGGGCGGACCGGTTCAGGCGGCTGGTGTCGCCCCGGCATTCCCAGATCAGATCGGGTTTCATCCCGATGATCGAGTAGCGTCCGCGCACCTCGCCCCCGGTGACGGACTCGAGGATGAAACTGTCCTTGCCGGCATCGGCAAGCTTCATCATCACCGACACCGGCGTGTCCAGATCCGCGGCGAGCCGCGTGTAGACGAGCTGGTTCTTGCCTTGGGACCAGCCCTGCTCGAACGCCTCAAATGACGGGGTCAGTGCCATGGTGCCTCAGGGAAACTGTGCGTTGACCGCGTTGATGACGGCGGGATCGAGCGAAATGCCGATCTCGGCTTCCAGAGCCTGCCCGAAGGCCTCGAACACGTCTGCCGCAATAGAGTTGGCGATCTGCGCCCCGAACAACCCTTGCAGCGCCGCCACTTCCGGCGTGCCACGGGTGCCCTGATTGATGCTGTCGAGCCGGGCGATATAGGCCGCTCGGGCCCCGGGGATGACGACCATGTCGCCGGGGGCGTCCAGTTGGAAGACCTGCGGCACAAGGGTGGGCGGGGCATCAGGGATAAAGTCCTGACGACGGATCTGATCCTCGGTGGTAAGCGCCAGCCCCTGATCCTCAAGGCTGCCGGTCAGGGCGAGGTTCGCAAGGATCGCATTTGCGCGTTCCTCAAGGCGAATGCGCAGCTGTGTGGCGCGCCACGCGGCGGCAACCTCTGCCTCGATCTCTTCCAGTGGCGGGATGGACGGCGGAACGACCGCGTCAAGGCGCAGCGCGAACTGACCACCGTCAGACAGAGGAAGAAGTTCCGGGAAATCGCCTTCTTGCGCGACGGCGGCAGCCTCGACGAAGCTATCATAGGCGGCAATGCCCTGATCCATGCCGTCGAACCAGTCAATGGTGGCAAACTGCATGTCGGTTTCTTCGGCCAGTTCTTCCAGCGTGGCGCCACCGGCCAGCAGATCGTCCAGTTCCTCCAGCATGTCGTCGATGGCGCGGCGGGCGGCATCCTCGGCCAGTTCGGCGCGCAGATGTTCGGCGGCGTCCTCATAGGGCACTTCGGTTGCGTCCAGAACCGCATTGATGCGGAAGAGAGCAGGGCCAAAGCGGCTTTCCAGGGGACCGATGATCTCGCTTTCGGTGTCGGCGAAGATTACCTCGGCGGCAGCGGCGGACAGATCACCGGGCGCGGTTTCGCCAAGGTCCACATCGTCCAGCGTCAGTCCGCGATCCTCAACCAGGGTGTCGAAGTCCGTTTCGCCCGCATCCAGCGCGGCACGGGCGGCGTCAGCCTCTTCCTGTGAGGGGAAGACCAGCCGTTCCAGCAGGCGGCGTTCGGGCTGGACATATTCTTCGATCCGTTCGTCATAAAGCTCGCGAATCCGTGCTTGTTCGACCTCGACAGTATCCAAAAGCATATCGGGAATGATCCAGGCGTAAGAGATCGTCCGGCTTTCAGGACGCTCAAAACGTTGGCCGTTCTCGTCGTAATACTCTTGGAGATCCTCGGGCGTGGCAGCAGCCAGACCCGCGGTCAGGTCGGTTTCGGTCACGCGGGCAAGGGTGAATGTCCGGGTTTCGGTCTGATAGGCGACCATGATCTCGGTGAAGGCGTCGGGCGTCGGCAGACCGCCGATGACAGCGGCTTGCAGGATCGAGCGGGACACATCTTCGCGGATGGTGTCTTCGAATTCTTCGACACTGTAGCCTGCCTGACTCAGCGCAAGCTCATAGCCTGCACGGTCGAAATTGCCGTCGATGCCCTGGAAGGTGGAGGTTGTGGTGATCTGGCGCGCCACCTCTTCGTCTCCAACTGAAAGCGACATCTCGCCAGCTTCATGGGTCAGCGCGGCACGGGCAACCAGACCCTCCAAGATGGCGCGGTCAAGCCCGGCTTCCCTCAGATCGCTGAGTGTCTGATAGGGGCCGCCTTCAGCGGCCTGGGCGCGCAGTTCCGCCTGAATGGCGCGGGCGTAGGCATTGGCCGAAATCGAGGCGTTGCCGACTGATCCGACCTGAATCGCCGATCCCCCGAAATTGCCGATGCCGAAGCCTGCAAGCCCCACCATGAGAAGGGCGAGAATGGCCCAGACGAAATAGTCTGACAGCTTCCGTTTGCCTGCGCGTCGTGCCATGCCGGATATCTCCCTTGATCTGGCTCTGAAGCGCAGGTTTAGGGGGTCACGGCAGGGGGGGCAAGAGGCTCAGAGGGAAAGCTGGGAAAGTCTGTGCCCAACTTCGGCCAATCCGGTGGCATCTGCGTTGGCAAAGGCGATGCGCAGGGTGGTTTCGGCCTGTCCCGATCCGCCCTGTTCCCGAAGCGGGCCGAACATGGTGCCGGGCAGGGTCAGCAGACCGGCTTTTGACACCATCGCCTTGGCAACCGCATCAGAGCGCAGATCGAACGGGTGGCGCACATAGGCGAAATAGGCCCCGCATCCCAGCAATTCCCACCCGGAGAGCCGCTGAAATGCCGTTTCCATCGCCGCGCGGCGGTTCAGAATTTCCAGCCGCTCACCCGCCAGCCAGTCGCCAAGGTTCTGCATCCCCCAAAGCGCGCCGATCTGGCCGACCTGGCTGGGGCAGATGGCAACAGTGTCGAGGAACTTTTCCACCTCGAACAGCCGCTCGGGGCTGGCCACGATGGCGCCGACACGGTGGCCGGTCAGGCGGAAGGATTTGGAGAAGGAATAGAGCTGGATCAGCGTGTCGTCCCAGTCGGGATCGGCAAACAGATCATGCGGCGCGCCTTCAACGGAATGGAAATCGCGATAGGTCTCATCCACGATCAGCGCAATCTTGCGGCGGCGGCACAGGTCGCGGAAGGCGGCCATTGTCTCGGGCGGATACTCAACCCCACCGGGATTGTTGGGCGAAATCAGAACGATGGCGCGGGTGCGGTCGGTGATCAGCGCCTCTGCCGCAACCGGATCAGGAATCAGGCTTTCACCGGTCGCCAAAAGCTGTGCCTCGACCCCGGTCATGTCCAGCCACATCTTGTGGTTGAAGTAGTAGGGCGTCGGCAGGATCACCCCGTCGCCTTCTCCCGCCAGTGTCGCCATGACGGCGCAAAACGCCTGGTTACAGCCCGAGGTGATCGCCACCTGATCAGGCCGCACGGTGCCACCATAGCCACCGGTCCATTGCGCAGCCAGTTCGGCGCGCAATTCGGGGCGGCCCAGGACCGGCCCGTAGAGATGGCTGTCTGCCTGGGTCAGCAGTGCTTCGGCCATTGCCTGTCGCAGGCCCTCCGGCGGGGGGTCGGCGGGCGCGGCCTGGCTGAGATTGATCAGTGGCCGGCCGGCAGGGAAGGTGACCCCATCGATCCAGCGCCGCGCCTCAATGACCGGGGGCGGAAAGGTGGCTGCGAATCTGGGGTTCAGCACATGCATGGCGCGCCTCGTCGGATTGTCTGGAACTTAGAACGGGATCTCGTCATCCATGTCGTTCGACCGGCCGCCGCCACCCTGGCTGCCGCCACCGCCGCCAAAGCCGCCGTCACGGTCATCGGGATAGCCACCGCCACCGCCATATCCCCCGCCCTGGCCACCGCCACCATAGCCACCGCCACCGCCGCCGTCTCCACGGCTGTCCAGAAGCGTCAGTTCCCCGCGATAGGGGCGCAGCACGACCTCGGTCGAATAGCGGTCCTGGCCGGACTGATCCTGCCATTTGCGGGTTTCGAGCTGGCCTTCGATATAGACCTTGGAGCCTTTACGCAGATACTGCTCGGCGATCCGTGCCAGCGGTTCCGAGAAGATGGCCACGCTGTGCCATTCGGTGCGTTCGCGGCGTTCCCCGGTGTTGCGGTCTTTCCAGTTTTCGCTGGTGGCGATGCGCAGATTGCAGACTTTGCCACCATTCTGAAACGACCGCACCTCGGGATCGCGTCCCAGATTGCCTATCAGAATGACCTTGTTGACGGACCCAGCCATGACTTCTCCCCGTATTTTTCGAATCTCAAGATTTGATGCAGCTTAGATCACTGCAACATGCTTAAGAAAACCCAAATGCGCGGGGGATTGCCAACCGGGGTGGAGCAGGCTGGAAATGCAGCGTCTTTTCCGTATATTGCAGCCGGTTGGCGAGACGAGGTTTGCATGACGAGATCGCGGGTTTTCTTCCTGTCCGTATTTACCGCCTGTTTGGCGGGGGCCGCGGTGGCATATGCGCAGGGACTTAGTTCGGACAGGCTCAGCCGGTTCAGCGAGCAGCTCGACCTGCTAGATAGCCGCGCAGCCACGCAGTACGAATTCTCCGACCGGCTGCGTCCCGACACAGAGGCCGAGGAAAGTATACCCTATTATGACGGCAGCTATAATGGTCCGTGGCTGGAGGTCGCCAGATCCGCCGCGCGCCGTCACGGCATCCCCGAGGATCTGTTCCTGCGCCTTGTGCAGCAGGAAAGCGGATGGGATCTGGATGCGGTCAGCCATGCGGGCGCGATCGGTCTGGCGCAGCTGATGCCCGACACGGCGGCACTGCTTGGCGTCGATCCGCATGATGCCAACGAGAACCTGGATGGCGGCGCCCGCTATCTGGCGCAGCAATTCCGCCGGTTCGGCGATTGGCGTCTGGCGCTTGCGGCCTACAATGCAGGCCCCGAAGCGGTAGTGGCCCATGACGGCATCCCGCCCTATGCTGAGACGCAGGAATATGTCCGCGCGATCCTTGGCGCATGATCATTGCCATTGTCCGCATTGCGCTGCCAGGTCCGAAGCGGCCGAATGATCAGGTGACGACGCAGTCGCTGGAAGCGACCAAGATCTTTCACAAGGTTCCGGGGCTGCGCCGCAAATACTTCCTGAACGGCGAGGCTGGCGGAGGCGGTGTTTATGAATTCCAGAGCCGAGAGGCCGCTCAGGCCTGGTTCAACGACGGATGGGCCGACTGGATGGAAGGCCGCTTTGGCGTTCGCCCCACACTGGAGCTGTGGGAATGCCCAGTGGTTCTGGACAACGAGGCAGGCGAGGCATGGGCTGATGGGGAGATGGTGCCGACGCCGTGGAAATGAGTCTTTTGAGCTTCCATGAGAACGATCGGTTTCGACTAATCTGAGAGGCATCCCTGCGTCCACACTGACTTGATCTTGATCAATGTTTCTTGCCGGTCTTGGGTTACGCTCTTTGCCTAAAGCAAGGAGTGGAGACTTCGATGAGAACCTACACCGGCTTTCTAACTTTGGTCGCTTTCGGTTTCTTTGCCGGTCAGTGCGAGGCAGAGATGACCTACGACAGTTTCCTGACCCTACAGGAGGGAAACCCATCCCTAACATGGGAGCTTCTGGACTGTGTGCAGGGAGTTGACAGGTCGCAAGTCCTGACAGGTTGTTCAAACGCGATCCGCAGGTACGAACAGGTTATTGCAGCAGGAGACGAATTGCTTGGTCTGGGGACATTGAGTGCCGATCAGCACGCAGATGTTGAAGCAACGATTGATCAGAGCTGGAACTTTCTTTCGATCGTCCTTCTTGTGCGGGCACGACTTCTTTCAGCAGAAAACCCCGACCTTGCACGGTCGGATTGTGATCGTGCGGGCATGATCGCACTTCAACGGGAAAGTGAACTGCTGAATGAAATTCTAGCCGAGTGCAGCGTTCTCGATTGACGAAGCTAAATGCTTACCCGGCCAAAGCTTCTTCTGCCCCATATTCCACCAGCCGGGCGCGCAGTTCGCCGGCGAGGGGCACACCGGCTTCCAGCGCAAACACATAGGCATGGGTAAGGTAGAAGTTCCGGGCGACGGGATGCTCCGCCGCCTCGGATGCTTCGGTATAGAGCGTGATCAGCGCCGCCCGGTCATCGGCCGCGTGGGCCGCCAGCAGGCGCTGATCGAGATCATTCTGCATCGCGTTCGGCCCGCAATGCCGCAACCTTGCCTGCCACCCAGTCGTGGAACAGATGCGTCGGCCCGTCCATCGCGGGCGAGAAGCGGCCACCGTCGAAACCGGGCGCGCTGCGGCCCCTTTGCATACCCTCGACCACGAAGACATCCTCGACGAAAACCTCTTTCCAAAGCTTCGCATTCCGGCCGCGCATCTCGTCCGTGGTGTTGGGGATCGCATAGTAGAGATGGACGTGTTCGCGCGTCTGCATGTGGCTGACGGGTTCCAGCACGATGGCAAAGGAATGGTCGCGCTGCGCGCCGAGCAGAACGTTGGGATAGAGCGCGATATATTCCGCGCCGGTGTCCCAGAACTCCGGCAGGCCGTCGAAATCGGGGAAAACCTCGCCGTTTTCGCCTTTCAGCTGCCGGTAGACATAGCTGCCCTGACCGGAAAACTGGCCCTTTTCCTCGATATGGTAGTGGTCTTCCAGCCGGGAATAGCTGTTCAGGCCCGGATGAACCCAAGGCAGGTGATAGCTCTCGCAGTAATTCTCGACCGCCAGCTTCCAGTTGGTTTTGACGTCGAGCGTAAAGCTGCTGTCTGCCCCGCCATGGTAGAGCGGCTTTTCCACGTCCTTCCAGCGTTCCAGAACCGTGGCGTGCACCTCCTCGAACGGGGCGGCGTCGCCCGACAGGTTGACGAAGATCACGTCACGCCAGACATGGCTGCGCACCTCGATGAGGCCGAGATCGGATTTGTCCATACGAGGGTGGCTGTTCTGGCCGGGGCCGCCCACATGCGGGGTGGACACAAGCCGACCGTCCTTGGAATAGCACCAGCTGTGATAGGGGCAACGGATCGCGCCTTCGATCTTGCGGGGTTCTTCAACCAGGATCATGCCCCGGTGGCGGCAGATGTTTTCAAACACGCGCAGAGTGCCGTCCTTGTCGCGCACCAACAGCAGCGGCTGGCCCAGGAACTCGATCGGTTTGCAGTCGGATGGTTCGGGCACATCGGCGCCAACGGCCAGCCCGGCCCAGGTCCGGCGCAGCACAGCCTCATTTTCCTCGGCGATGGTGGCAGGGTCGGTGTAGTGGCTGTTGGGCAGGCCGCGCGCGGATTCGATGGGTGCGCGTACCGCATCCAACACGTTCAGGTCTCGATCTTTTGGCATCCTATCCCTCCCGGTTGGACGTCGCTTGTTTGAAAAAGCGATAGGGGATGACCCATCAAGGGTCTTGCCCGTGCGCGACAGCGAGATGACGGAAATTGACACAGGTGTCGGGTTTGCTTCATCACTCGATAAGGAAAGTGACGGGCGTACCGGCTGGCAGGTCCAATATGGTGCGCAGCGCCATTCGGGCGCGCGACAGCCGAGAGGTGACGGTGCCCTCCGCCAATCCGGTGCGCGCCGCGATTTGTGCATAGGACAGCCCCTCGATGGCGCGCATACGGATCAGGTCGGCCTGATCGGCGGGCAGCTTGTCCAGCGCGGCCAGCGCATCAACACAGGCCAGCCGGGCGGGCAGGGTGCTGCTTCCAACGGGATCGGGCAGATTCTCGTCGATTTCCGCATCGGGAAGGGACGACCGGCGGTCGCGCAGCCGGTTGCGCAGGGCGGAAAACGCATAGGCACGCAGATCGTCGATCGGGGGCTCTACCGGGTCGATCATCCGCGTCCACAGCCGCAGCACGATATCCTGCACCACATCTTCGGCGGCGGCTCGGTCGCGCAACAGGTAGCGGGCCAGGCGCAGCAGGTCTGGCAGAAGGGCCTGCAACTGGCTTGCCGCAGCTGTTGGAATGGGCCGTGTCATGGCGAAAGGGAAGGGGTGCTTTTCGCATACGCGCAATCACGGTCTTTGGTCGGGCGGTATTCGGGCTTCTCTCTGCCGCAGGTCGGCGGGCTTTCGCGAGCAGGCGTTCCCCAAGGCGGCTTGTTGCGCAGCCATGGGGTGGTTTTAGGCCGTCAGCCGCGCATGACAGTCGCCTGTGGAAGGAAGCTGATGCCCATCCGTCCTGTTCTTATGAGGTGCGGGTCCAGGCCTGTCCTCGCAAACCAGAACAGCTTGCGAAGGAGAAAGAGACATGAATTTCACCCATATCCTGCAACGAGGGATCACCGGCATCATGGGCGCATCCCTGGCCGGAGCCGCGCTGTTGGTGGCGGCACTGGCGGCCCAGGGGGCGCCAATGGACGCAGACGGAGACGGGCTTGTGACCCTGGAGGAACTTCAGGCATCGATACCAGAGGCTACGGAAGAGCTGTTTATGACGATGGATATCGATGACAGCGGGGCGCTTGACCTTGCCGAAGTCACCCGAGGCATAGACATGGGCCTGTTGCCCGAAGACGCCTGAGGGGTGCAGCCCGCGGCGGCAGCCGTCCGGCGGACGGGGTGCGAATAGCTGGAAGGCGGGACAGCCGTCACGACAAGGGGGCGTCAGAGATGATCTGACGCCCCCGATCTTGTGTGTACTGAAATCTCAGAGACCGCGCGCCATCGCCGCGACACCGGTGCGCGCCATGCGGACTTCACCCAAGGGGCGCATGAGCTCTGCAAAGGCGTCAATCTTCTCCGGTGTGCCGGTCATTTCGAAGATGAAGCTTTGCAGGGTGCTGTCCACAACATTGGCGCGGAAGATTTCGGCGATGCGCAGGCTTTCCACGCGGGAATCCCCTTTTGCAAACACCTTGATCAGCGCCAGTTCACGGCTGACATGGGGGCCTTCGACGGTCAGGTCTGCGACCTCGTGCACGGGCACCATGCGTTCCAGCTGCATCTTGATTTGGTGAATCACCTGCGGCGTGCCTGAAGTGACGATGGTGATGCGGCTGCGGTGGCCTGTGTGATCCACCTCGGCGACGGTCAGGCTTTCGATGTTGTAGCCACGGCCCGAGAAGAGCCCGATGACACGCGCCAGCACGCCCGGTTCGTTTTCGACCAGAATGGCCAGCGTATGGGATTCCACGACATCTGACAGATGGCTGCGAAGGTCATAGGCAGAGTGGCTGGAAGAGCCTTGTTCGATATTGAGCGGGGACATGTGGACTTCCTTTCCCGAAAGCAGCTAGCGCGCCCTGCGGCGCGTGATGACGGTGGCCAGCGACAGGCCGAACGCGGCCAAGATCACGGGCGAAACGAAAAGCCGAACCGGAACCTCGGTGCCGGTCGACAGAAGGTGTAGCAGGATGTAGGGCGCCGCTCCCAAGAGCAGAGCCAACCCGAATGCATAGCCGAACCAGCCCGGTCGCAGCGCATCAGCGCGCAGAAACAACAAAAGCGCGGGCGCCAGCAAGGCAGTTTCTCCGTACCAGAGATACGGCGATGAGACGAGCACAGCGGTCAGCAGGGTAGCGCCTTTCAGGTCCGGTCCGATCAGGGGGGACGACCAGGCCAGCCACACAGTGATGGCGGCGACGATCACCAGCAGCCATTGCAGCCCAAGCGCTGAGGGCTCTGCCAGGCCAAGTGCAATCAGGAAGGAATAGGCGCTGACCATGAAGCCGCCTTCAGCGATTCGGCTGCGCACCACGTCCATATGGGCCTGTGCGGCGTCAAGCATGGCGGGCCAGTAGGCTAATCCGAAGGCAAATGTTGCAAGCGCCGCAAAGACCAGGGTTGCGGAAACGGCAGCACCGATTGTTTTCCACTGGCGTCCGGCGACCAAGGCGATGGCCAGCATCACCCCCAATTGCGGCTTGATCGTAAGCAGCCCGCAAACGACCCCGGCCAGCACCGGCCACCCCGCCTGCAACGCGGCAAGAACCGTCACCAGACCGGCGGCCCAAAGGACCGATACCTGCCCCAGAAGCAGCGCGGGCAACATGGCCGGGGCAAGCGCGATGGCCGCCCATAGCCCCCGATGCCCGGCCGCCAGCGGACGGATCGCCAAAAGAATGGCGAGAAGCGACATTGCCGTGAACACAAGCCACGCGGCAAAGAATGACAAATGCCCAAGTGGCAGCAGGATCAGCAGAAAGGTCGGGGGATAGACCCATGGCAGCCAGTCATCGCCGGCGATGCCGTGGATCTCGGTCAATCGGGCCGGGTCGAACGCGGCCAACGGCTCGCCTGACACAGCCAGCCGCGCGGCGGCCCAAAACACGCGGAAATCCACGTCGAAACTGGCAGCCCCGCCGGACAGAAACAGCTGCCGGACGAAAAACAGCCAAATGGCAAGCAGCAGGAGTGTCGAGCCCGCAGACAACACCCCTATCCGAAGGCCAAAACGGCCTTCGAACAGAGCCAGACGGGGAAGTGACCCGTCTGAGCGTGCAGTCTGCGATGCCCCGGTCATCACACCAGAACCGCGCCACCAGCCTGAATGGCGCCTTGCGTGTCGGCCTCGCCCAGAAGCATTTCATTATGGGCCTTGCCGGACGGGATCATCGGGAAGCAGTTCTCGTGCTTCTCGACCAGACAGTCGAAGATCACCGGACCGTCATAGTTCAGCATCTCCATGATCGCGTCATCGAGATCCTTCGGGTCAGAGCAAAGGATACCCTTGGCGCCGAACGCTTCGGCCAGTTTGACGAAATCGGGCAGCGATTCCGACCAGCTGTGGCTGTAGCGTTCGCCATGCAGCAATTCCTGCCACTGGCGCACCATCCCAAGCCGTTCATTGTTCAGGATGAATTGCTTCACCGGCAGGCGATACTGCATCGCGGTGCCCATTTCCTGCATGTTCATCAGCCAGCTGGCCTCACCCGCCACGTTGATGACCAGCGCATCGGGATGCGCGATCTGAACGCCGATCGAAGCGGGGGTGCCATAACCCATGGTGCCCAGACCGCCCGAGGTCATCCAGCGATTGGGATCGTTGAAGCCCAGGAATTGCGCCGCCCACATCTGATGCTGGCCCACTTCCGTACAGACGTAACGGTCATGGTCCTTGGTCAGCGCCTCCAGCCGTTCCAGCGCGTATTGCGGTTTGATGGTGGTCTCGGAGGTCTTGTAGTCGAGGCAGCGGGTCTTCTTCCACTCTTCGATCTGCGACCACCACTGTTTCACCGCCGGGGCATTGGTCTTGCGGCCACGGCTTTTCCAGATTCGCAGCAGGTCTTCCAGAACATGGCCGACATCGCCAACGATCGGGAAATCCGCGTGGATCACCTTGTTGATCGACGAAGGGTCGATATCGATATGTGCCTTGCGGCTGTTCGGGCTGAAATCGGCGATGCGCCCGGTGATCCGGTCATCGAAGCGGGCGCCGATATTGATCATCAGGTCACAGCCATGCATGGCGAGGTTGGCCTCATAGAGGCCGTGCATCCCCAACATTCCCAGCCATTTGTCGCCATTGGCTGGGTAAGATCCCAGACCCATCAGCGTGGAGGTGATCGGGAAACCGGTAGCTTCCACCAGTTCCCGCAGCAACTGGTTCGCTGCCGGACCTGAATTGATCACGCCGCCACCGGTGTAGAAGATCGGGCGTTCCGCCGTTTCCATCGCCTCAACCAGCGCAGTGATGATGTCGGTATCACCCTTCAAGCGCGGCTGGTAATGCGATTTGGACACCTTCGGCTTGTTCGTGTAAGTGCCCGTCGCAAACTGAACATCTTTGGGAACGTCGATCAGCACCGGACCGGGACGGCCCGAAGTGGCGATGTGGAACGCTTCGTGGATGGTGCCCGCGAGCGCGTCTGTTTCCTTCACCAGCCAGTTCATCTTCGTGCAGGGGCGAGTGATGCCGACGGTATCGGCTTCCTGGAATGCGTCCGAGCCGATCATGAAGGTCGGTACCTGACCTGTCAGGCAGACGATCGGGATCGAATCCATCAGCGCATCGGTCAGGCCAGTCACCGCGTTCGTGGCACCGGGACCCGAGGTCACCAGAACGACGCCGGGCTTGCCGGTCGAACGGGCATAGCCTTCGGCGGCGTGCACCGCGCCCTGTTCATGACGCACAAGGATGTGGCGGATCTCGTTTTGCTGGAAGATCTCGTCATAAATCGGAAGCACGGCACCGCCGGGATAGCCGAATACGGTATCGACACCCTGTTCTTTCAGGGCTTCGACAACCATCCTGGCGCCGGTCATCTGGGTCATTGCTCTTGCTCCTTCCAGCAGTTGCCCCTCATGGGCTGTCCTTGGTCAAATCTGTCACTGTCGCAAAAAAAAGCCCCCGGTCTAACGGGGGCGCATGGGATACCGATATGGTTGTCGTCACCGACCCATGCGCGCCTTTCCTACAAGTACGAGAATGCTGGGCATTCGCGGGCTCCTCTTTGCTGGTGGCGGCAGCTTATGCATGACTGAAAAACCTCGTCAACCTTGCATGGGCGAAAGAATGTCGCGGAACGGTGTTTTTGAGCAACTTTCTGTCCGGATCGTCGCCAGACCCGAAGGATGTGGCATTGATGGTGCGGACAGGCCCTGATCGGGCTGGCGCGACCAAGGTGGCATTTGTCGACTTTAGCCGAGGTTTGAGCCCTGCCGATGACCCCGAAAAGAGAATCACAGGTACCCGCTTAATCGTCGTTCGGGATACGTGTGTATGCGATTGTGTACACTTACTGAGTGTTAGCGCAATCAATTCGATCAATCTTCTACAGTGACACCCGAAATCAGGGAATTGGTAAAATAATTTTACAATTTTCTGGTAAAACGGGTCAAATTGGGCTTTGTTGCACCGTGAGGCTTCGCTAACGTGCCCTCACTAAAAACACTCAACCGCGGCCCGATGGGGGTCGTGGAGATCCAAATGGGGAGGATACCATATGGACCGTCGTTCTTTTCTGAGAACGTCCGCTGTCGGCGGCGCTGCTGCTGCTTCGACCGCACTGGCCGCACCGGCATACGCACAGGGCAACCGCACCCTGACGCTCGTCACCACCTGGGGCCGTGGCCTTGCAGGTGTGCATGACGCTGCTCAGCGCGTTGCAGACACGATCACCGCGATGTCGGATGGCTCTCTGACCATCGACCTGCGTGCAGCAGGCGAACTGGTTGGCGCATTCGAAGTGTTCGATGCCGTGACCTCTGGTCAGGCCGACATGTATCACGGTGCCGACTACTACTTCGTCAGCCAGCACCCCGGCTACGCGTTCTACACGGCTGTGCCTTTCGGCATGACCGCACAGGAACTTGTGAACTGGTACTACCACATGGGTGGGCACGAGCTGCATGACGAACTGGGCCAGATCTTCGGCCTGAAGTCGTTCCTTGCAGGCAACACCGGCGCACAGGCTGGCGGTTGGTTCCGCAACGAAATCAACAGCCCGGAAGATTTCCAGGGTCTGCGCTTCCGTATGCCCGGCCTCGGCGGTCAGGCGCTCGGCCGCCTCGGCGCATCGGTGCAGAACCTGCCCGGCGGCGAAGTGTACCAGGCGCTGGCATCCGGTGCCATCGACGGTACCGAGTGGATCGGCCCCTGGGCGGACCAGTCGGCTGGTTTCCAGGAAATCACCAACATCTACTACACCGCAGGCTTCCACGAGCCGGGCGCGGGCCTGTCGCTGGCAACCAACCGCGACGTGTTCGACAGCCTGTCTCCCGCGCATCAGAAGATCATCGAGATCGCGGCCGCAGAAGCGCACCAGTGGAACCTCTCGCAGTTCCTGTCGAACAACGGTGCCGCCCTGCAGCAGCTGGTTGCCGGTGGTGTTCAGGTCCGCGAATTCCCGGACTCCGTCTGGGATGCATTCGGTGCCGCCGCTCAGGAAGTGCTGGACGAAAACATGGGCGACGAGCTGTTCGCACGCATCCGCAACAGCGCGATGGAATCCATGTCGTCCTCGTCCAGCTGGCTGACTGCATCGGAAGGTGCGTACCGCACGCAGCGTGACCGCGTTCTCGGCTAAGGGCTGATTGCGCTTTAACAATCCGGCCCGCCCCTCGACTCAAATCCGGGGGGCGGTGCCACAGGTGACGGTCGGATACGCCAACATGACCAGAGCGGCGACCGAAACGGGGGAGCATTCCACATGTTCGATGGCATTCTCTGGGCACTGGAGAATATCGCCATGTCTTTCTACAACCTGGGCTATGCGATAACGCATCCCGGCGAGTGGCTGGCATGGCTTGGCGGATGGGCGCATGCCGAAGGAGAGCGTGCGTTGGAGATCAAACAGTCTCTGTCGCGCTTCATTTATTATGGCGGCTCGGTCGAGTTCTTCTTCGTGATCTTCACGATGTTCCTCGTTCTAACGGTCATCGGATTTTGGAAGCGCCAGTTCCTGTGGGGGCTCGTGCGCGGCCTTGAAGGTCTGGCGAACGGGGTCGGCCGCTTCTTTGCCTGGGCCGGTTTGATCATGGTTTTGCAGCAGATCATGATTGTCTTTCTGCAACGGATCTTCCGCGTCGCTGAAATTTCCATCGGGCCCATGGGGCTTGGGTTCACCCAGGATCTCAGCTGGTTCTCGGAGGAACTGAAACTCTACAACGCGATGATCGTGGCGCTTTGTGTGACCTACACCTTCGTGCAGGGCGGCCATGTGCGGGTGGATCTTATCTATTCCGCGGTCAGCCACCGCACCAAGCGGATCATCGACATGTGTGGGTCGATCCTGTTCATGATGCCCGCGACCGTGCTGACCTGGATGTATGCCTGGTACTTCCTTTGGCGCCATCTGGTGACGCCGAACCCGAACGCCTCGGCCGATCTTGACCGGCTGCTGATGCAGGCACGGGCGCTGCGCTGGAACGTGGAAACAATCGGGTTCAGCCCCAATGGCTTCAATGCCTACTTCCTGTTCAAAGTCCTGCTGGTCGCCTATTGCGGACTGGTATTCATTCAGGCGATGGCCTTCTTCTGGCGGTCCTTCCTGGAATGGGCCGAGGGTGAGGAAAGCGCTGGCCGCTATCTGGACAAAGACTCGCTCGGCGAGGGCGAAGAAGCCTACGAAGGCACTCATTAAGGGGACTGGGATCAATGCTATTCGGACTTGATGGAGTCGAGGTCGGCCTGATCGTGGTCTTCCTCTGCCTCTTCGGGGGCATCATGACCGGCTTCCCGGTGGCCTTCGCCATCGGCGGCGCCGGGGTGATTTCCTTCGGGATTATTGCCGCACTGGACAATGCCGGGCTGCTGGTTCACGCAGCCATTGATACAAGTTCGGCAGATTATGCCGCGCTGATCGCAGAAGGGGTGGCGCGAGAGGCCATATCGGTCTTCCGATACCCGGAATTGCCAAGGGTCGAAGAACACCTGTTCCCCGGAGGCTGGGAACAAGCGCTGGATCGGAACCTGGGCTTTATCGTCAACCGTATGAACGAGCGGGTAATTGCAGGACAGTCTATCGAGACCCTGCTGGCCGTTCTGATGTTCGTGATGATGGGCATCACGCTGGAACGCTCCAAGATCGCCAACGATCTGCTGACCACGATGGCGCGGGTCTTCGGGCCGCTGCCCGGCGGTCTGGCCGTGTCGATCGTGATCGTGGGCGCATTCCTGGCCGCCTCAACCGGCATCGTGGGCGCAACCGTGGTGACAATGGGTCTGCTGGCCCTGCCCACCATGCTGCGCAATAACTACAGCCCGGAACTGGCAACGGGTGTGATCGCGGCCTCAGGGACACTGGGGCAGATCATTCCGCCATCCATCGTGATCGTTCTGCTCGGCACACTGGCCGGCGACCTTTATGCCATCGGGCAGGAAACCCGCGCCATCGCGGCAGGGTGCCGTGACGCGCTGACCTATCTGGGTAGCCCGGCGGTTCTGTCGGTCGGTACATTGTTCCAGGCGGCGCTGTTGCCGGGGATCTTTCTCGCGTTCCTCTATGGTGCCTATGCCTTTGGCTATGCACTGCTCAACCCCTCCAAGGCACCTGCGGTGCAGTTCGAGGGTGGCTCGGGCGAGGTCATCACCCGCAACGAAGGGCTGACCTGGTTCCTTGGTGTTCCGGCTGCGATCATCTTCGCGGTTGTCTTGGGCGGGCAGGTGGGCCTGGTCGGTAGCCAGACGATCTTCGTCTCCACCTACTCGGAGGCCGGTGAGTCCGCCGATCTGCGCACGAACGTGTCAGACAGCTGCCGTGATGCGATGATCGAACTGCATGGCCAAGAGGCCTGGGATGCGGCTATCGCACAGCAAGAGGCTATCGACGCCGCTGGCGGTGTAGAGCAGTCGCACGAGCGCTCCGCAGAGGAAATGGACGTTGCACGCGCCGAAGCCCTGGCCAATGTCGCGCCAGTCGGCACCGGCGTTGCGGTCTTCTTCGTGCTGCTGGCGATGGTTCTGACGTTCGCCCGTGGGATCATGCCTTCCGCTGATCCGCGTCCGCTGCTGATTGGCGGCCTCGGGATCGTGCTGGCCTTTTTGGTGGATATTGCCCTGATTGGGCCCCTCACCAGCTCTGGCAGAACCTTCATTCTGCTCGCCATTCCCTTCGCGATCACCGCTTATGGTGTGCTTGAAGGGATGAAGCGGCTGTCCACGAACGAGCTTTTGCGCGTGGTCTTCCCGCCGCTGGTGCTGATCGTGGCGGTTCTTGGCTCGATCCTTGGTGGCATCACCAACCCGACGCCCGCTGCGGCACTTGGGGCCGGCGGCGCCATCATGCTAGCGGCCTACCGCAAGCTTCAGGAAGAGCAAAAGTCCGGCAAGATCATCCTGTGGGCAAGCCTTGCCATCGTGATCATGATCCTCTTCGGGGTGAATTTCGACCTGCGCGTTGGCCGCGAGTCCGTGGCCGTTGAAGACTGGATCGCTTATCTGATCGCACTTGGCAGCTATCACTTCGCGTTCTTCGGGCTGCTCTACGGGTGCTGGGTGCTGTTCCGCGGGAATGTGATGTCGCCGATTGTGCGGGAAACCGCGAAAGTCACCTCGATGGTCTTCACCATTCTCATCGGCTCTCAGCTGTTGAACCTGGTGGTGATTTCGTTCGGTGGCGAGCACTACATCCAAGCGTTCCTGCGCAGCTTTGATGAAGAATGGAAGGTCTTCCTTCTGGTGATGATCATCCTCTTCGTTCTTGGCTTCGTGCTGGATTTCCTCGAGATCATCTACATCGTCATTCCTATCGTGGGCCCGGTCATCTACGGCGGCACGATGGATCCGAAATGGGTGACGATCATGATCGCTGTGAACCTTCAGACCAGCTTCCTGACACCGCCCTTTGGTTTCGCGCTGTTCTATTTGCGCGGGGTTGCGCCAGCCAGCGTGACGACAGGCCATATCTATCGGGGCGTCCTGCCGTTCGTGCTGATCCAGGTGTTGGGTCTGGCATTGCTGGCCTTCTTCCCGCAGATCGTGACGATCCTGCCAGATCTGCTGCCCAACAACTAAGGGCAGGGCAAGCGCACCAAAAAGCGGGCCTCCGGAAACGGGGGCCCGTTTTGTATTGTGGTTCGAATGTGAGGGGCGGGATCAGTCGCCGGTGGCGCGCGTGTCGGGCAGGGAAAGCCGAGCCACCTGTTCCGCGATCGGATCAATGGACAGGGGA
The DNA here is from genome assembly GCF_050896395.1 of Nioella aestuarii. Lineage (NCBI taxonomy): Bacteria > Pseudomonadati > Pseudomonadota > Alphaproteobacteria > Rhodobacterales > Paracoccaceae > Nioella > Nioella aestuarii. Next base: position 87,922 of record NZ_JBPBBA010000008.1, read on the forward strand.
TGCGCCTCGGACTCGTAGGCCTCTGGGTTTTTCAGATGCTGCCACTTGCCACCCAGATAGACCTCCAGCGCCGAATACTTTGCCTTGTAGCCCATCTTGGAGCTGCCCGGCACCCAGTAGCCCAGATAGACATAAGGCAGCCCGGCATCCCGCGCGATCTGAATATGGTCGAGGATCACATAGCTTCCGAGCGATCTGCTGCCCTGATCGGGGCGGAAAAAGGAATAGACCATGCTGAGCCCATCATCGAGCACATCGGTCAGGCAGACGGCTGTCAGATCATTCTCGGCCTCGCGGTCGCGATATTCGATGACCCGGCTGCGCACAGGGGTTTCCTCGATCATCGCGGCAAATTCGAAAACATCCATATCGGCCATGCCGCCATCGGCGTGCCGGCTATCCAGATAATCACGGAACAAGGCATATTGTTCCTCGGTCGCCCAAGGGCTGCGCGCTTCCCGCACCAACCCCTGATTGCGGCGTATTGCGCGGCGTTGGCTTTTCGTCGGAGAAAAGTCCGCCACCCGGATACGGGCCGACAGACAGGCCGAGCAATCAGAGCAGGACGGGCGGTAAAGCACGTTCTGTGAGCGGCGAAAGCCCTGCTTAGACAGCGAATCGTTCAGCTTTTCGGCATGGTCGCCCTGAAGCGCGGTAAACAGCTTCCGTTCCCGCTTACCCTCTAGATATGGGCAAGTTTGCGGGGCCGTCACATAGAATTGTGGCGCGAGCGGTAGGCTATGGCGCATGTCGTCCCGTCTGCAAAAGCTACTGTTACCATCTTGATGGGACAAAGCCTGCAACAGGATGGACGAGCGGGCAACATATTTCGGCCCGCTCGGTAAGTCGACGAAAGATCAGCGCGGGCGATTGATCGCTGCCGTGCCAAGAAATGCGTCCGGCAAACTCTGGTGGCGTTGGCTAAGCGCAATCATCCCGATCGACAGAACCTGCGGCAGGAAAAAGCTGGCGCACAGCAGATAGCCGCCGGTATGCATCATCGCCTCGGTGCCGTTCAAACGTTCGCCTTGGGCGTTGCGCAGCTCGATATTCATCAGCCGCATACCCAAAGTGGCAGATCCCGAGGCGATGCTGATGCTGCGGTATAGAAAGCTGGTGGCAAGCCAGAACAGCGGCCACAGGAACCAGGCCAGCGACAGGGTGAGTACGCCAAGCAGCAGCATGGCGAGGAAAATCAGGCCCACATCCACGACCCAGGCGAAAAGGCGCTTGGCGGGGATGCCTTCGTAAAAGATGGCCTGGCGGTCGGGGTCTGGCAGGGTTGATGTCATGGAATAAGTCATGGCGTGTTTCTTGAGGTTTGAAAAGAACCGGCCGCGCGGGGACAGGCGCGGCCGGCGGGGGCAGAGGCCCGGGTCAGGGGCATCAGGCCTCTACGGTTTCAGCGTCAACAGCCTCTTCCCGGGCCCGGCGGGCACGGTCGGCCATGAACTGGTCGAACTCGGCCTTGTCCTTGGCTTCGCGAAGGCGGTTAAGGAAGCTTTCAAAGGCGTCTTGTTCGTCTTCCAACCGGCGCAGCGTATCGGCCTTGTACGTGTCGAAAGCGGTGTTGCCGGAGCTGCGGAAGGAATGGCCATGGGAATGCTTACGGGCACGGCAGCTTTTGTTGAACATACGTTTGCTCCAGATCATGTAGAAGAGAAGGGCGAGGCCAATCGGCCAGAAGAAGATGAAACCAAGGACCATGGCGGCGATCCAGGCGCCCTTGCCTTTGTCATCAAGCCAGTCTTCGGCGCGCGAAAACCAGCCTTTGGCGGTATCGGCCACATCGGTGGTGGTGGCGGTTGCGGTCATGGTGTCCTCCGTCTCGGGGTTAATGTAAACAGTCTTTACATGACCCAAGATGGGGGACGTCCCCGGAAGCTTCAAGGGCGAATGTAAAAAGATTTTACATTTTTTCGGGACGACCTGCGCCGACGTCATCTGCCCGGCAGGCAAACCCCTTCAAAACCGCGACCGGTTACTCGGGTCATGCGGGACGGGCGGTTGGGCTGGCGACATGCAACCAGCGTATATCCGTTGGGGTTGCCCGGCACCGAGGACAGACCGGTCCCGGCGGGATCCAGCAAGGTTGTCTCATCCGGGGCAAGGGCAACGGACTGTGCACAAGGCTCAGGGTTGTGTTCGTTCGGCAGGCAGAGGCCTACGACAATCTCCTGATCGCACAGATTGGTGGCTTCCAGAACGCCATCTTCACCCGGAGCGTACCGAACGCAGGCATTGACGTCGTCCCGCAGCGAGGCCCTTTGATAAGCCCCTGTAAGCTGGTTCACCACAGCAGGCACGATAAAGGCCATGCAGGTGGCAAACAGCAGTCCAGCCCATATGGGCACCCTGCGCGGCTGTCCTTTCTGTTCGAACATTGTCAGCGCGAAAAGGGCGAACCAGCCTCCGATAAAGACCATGCCGCCGGTGATGTCAGGCAACCAGGGCACGGCGCGCCAGCGTGGCTGAATCCATGCAAACACATGCGGAAGGACATAGGCCGAGGCCAGCCCGACGAGCACAAGCTGCCAGAACCGAATGCCGCCACGCGACCGGGTCGCGGCGAAGGCGATGACAGCTCCGGTAATCCCGAAGAACCAAGACCCATCAATAAAACCGGGCATATGTCCCCCAATGGCTGTTTTTCGAAATGAGATTGTCGGAGATAAGCCTGTGTCGGCTGAGGTGTAAAGCGCTGAATTGCCAAGCTGTTTCAGGGTCGTTGGTGGTGTGGCGGTTGCCTCTATACGCAGTGGCCCCGCTACGTCACAATCTTGGACATGCTGCGTCTGATCCCGTCCATTCTGATGTTAACCCTTGCGGCATGTCCGCTGCGGGCCGATCCCGTGCCACCGGACCTTGCGGCTTTGCTCGATATCATGGGTGCCCCATTTCAACCGCGCGAAGCGGTTGCCATGCAACTGGCCGAGGCTTTGCCATTGTTCAGCCCGCTGCCCGAGCCCGCAGCCCCAAGCCCGACGGAGGGTGATCTGTATTTCTGGTCTGTCGAGGGCCGCTTTGGTTTGCCGATCGAAGGCGTTTCGGCCCCTGGTGGGTTGGTAACTTGTGCCCGTTACGGGCGGATCACGCTGGATCGGTTGCAGGAACTGCCAAGCTCTGACGCGCGGGTGTTTCCGCTGATGCGGCAGGCTGCGATCTTGCATGACGATGCCACCGCATGGCCAGAGGCCGCCGTGGCGCGGCTGGTGTGTCAGGTAACATGGGATGACGGCCGCCGAGTTGGGCCGCTGGCGGGCGATGCGGTGCAATTGATCCTGTCCGAGCAATTCACCACGGTTCGCGTCATAGCTGACCCGGCAGAGCGCCCGGCCTCTGTGCGCGTTTTCGGGCCGGGTGGCTACGTGATCGAGGGGCAGGGCGGGCCGTCTGATATGGTGCGGGTCATCGACCGGGCCGAGGTTCGGCAGGTCGCTACGCACCAGCTGATCCTGTTGCGCAGCTATCTACTGGGCGGGGGTGCCTAGTAGCCTCTCCAGATCCAGCCACCACCGAAGATGCGGCTGCCGTCGGGATCGTAGAACACACAGGCCTGACCGGGGCTGACACCTTCCTCGGCCACGATCAGTTCCACCTCGGCCTCGGTCTCCGAAATTGGCCGGATCACCGCCTCACGCGGGGGGCGGGTGGAGCGGATCTTGACCGCCAGGTGCCATTCGGGACGAGAGGTAAAGGGCTCATCTCCCAGCCAGTTGATTTCGCGCACAGGCACGATCCGTTTGGACAAAGCCTCTTTCGGGCCGACCACGACCTGGCGTGTGTCCGGGTCAAGTTTGACCACGTAAAGCGGCGTTTCCAGCCCGCCAATGCCAAGCCCGCGCCTTTGGCCAATCGTATAGTGGATCACACCACGATGTGCGCCCAGGACATTGCCGTCCATATCGACGATATCGCCGGAATCTGCCGCGCCAGGGCGCAGTTTCTCGATCACCGAGGCGTAGTTTCCGTCCGGCACGAAGCAAATATCCTGGCTGTCGGGTTTGTCCGCAACCGGCAACCCGTATCGGGCCGCCAATTTCCGGGTTTCGTGCTTTGATGGCAAATGACCCAAGGGAAAGCGAAGGAATTCCAGCTGCTCTTTTGTTGTTGAGAACAGGAAATAGCTTTGATCACGCGATGAATCCGCCGCGCAATGCAATTCCGCGCCGTTTGAGCCTTCCATTCTCTGAATGTAATGCCCGGTTGCCATGCAGTCGGCATCCAGATCGCGGGCGGTTTCCAGCAGGTCCTTGAACTTCACCCGCTCGTTGCAGCGGATGCAGGGCACGGGCGTTGCGCCGGCAAGGTAGCTTTCCGCGAACTCGTCGATTACGGCGTCTTTGAAGATATTCTCGTAGTCCAGCACATAGTGGGGGAATCCCATCTCTTCGGCCACGCGCCGGGCGTCATGAATGTCGCGCCCCGCGCAGCAGGCGCCCTTCTTGGCAAGCGCTGCCCCGTGATCGTAAAGCTGCAAGGTCACGCCGATAACGTCATAGCCTTGTTCTGCAAGCTCTGCGGCGACAACGGAGCTGTCGACACCGCCCGACATCGCCACCACGACACGGGTTTCCGAGGGCGGCTTGGCAAAGCCAAGGGAATTCACGGGATGTGGGTCAAGGGGCATGAGAGTCTCCGGGGGTTTCAGGGGCAATATAGGAAAATGCCACCTATCCTCAAGGGACGTGCTTACCGGCTGTTAAACTCTTTGCGACAGGGTGGCCCTCAACCCGAGCGGTGAGAGGAGCGCTATGTATATCAGACGTGTCAAAGGGGTCCAATCCGTTACCCTTCCCGATGGCAGCGTAATGACACGCGCAGATCTGCCCAGTGCCGCAACCCGGAGATGGGTTGCAAGCCGAAAAGCGGCCGTGGCAAATGCCGTTTCATATGGCCTTCTGGACCGGGAGGAGGCATGTCGCATTTACGCGCTGTCCGAGGAAGAATTGGACAGTTGGACTCGCGCCGTTTTCGAACACGGGGAGCAGGCATTAAAGGCAACAGCGCTTCAACGTTTCCGCGCATAATGCAATTTTGGGATTGCAATTACGCAATTTTGATAAGACTGTCTATAAAGATAACTTGAAATTAACAAAGTGTGCCGATGGTTGTAACCAGTTCGAAAGATTCGGAGAGTTCATGATGCGTGTCTTGCTTGTAGAAGATGATCCCACCACCTCCAAAAGCATTGAAATGATGCTCAGTCATGCCAACCTAAATGTGTATTCGAGCGATCTGGGGGAAGAGGGCATCGACCTTGCCAAGCTATACGATTACGACCTTATCCTTCTCGATTTGAACCTGCCCGACATGAATGGCCACGAGGTGCTGCGCCAACTTCGCCTGTCCCGTGTCGATACGCCAATCCTGATCCTGTCCGGCTCTGATGATACCGAAAGCAAGATCAAGGGTTTTGGCTTCGGGGCAGATGATTATCTGACGAAACCGTTTCATCGCGATGAGCTTGTGGCGCGCATCCACGCCATCATCCGACGCTCCAAAGGCCATGCCCAATCCGTGATTCGAACGGGTCGGATCAACGTCAATCTCGACGCCAAGACCGTTGATGTTGATGGGCGCGCCGTGCATTTGACGGGCAAGGAATACCAGATGCTGGAACTGCTCAGCCTGCGCAAAGGCACCACGCTGACGAAAGAGATGTTCCTGAACCATCTCTATGGCGGCATGGATGAGCCGGAACTGAAGATTATCGACGTGTTTATCTGCAAGTTGCGGAAAAAGCTGTCTCAGGCCACCGGCGGCGACAATCATATCGAAACGATCTGGGGCCGGGGCTATGTGCTGCGCGACCCAATGGAAGAGGCGCAGCCTCAGGGCTTCGCCGCCTCGGCCTGATCTGCTCTCACGTCTGGACCTCCCGGTTACGGCCTCCTATCACTCTAGGAGGCCGTGACAGTTTCGAGAGGCACAAATGGCAACGCAATCCGTGACACCTGAAGACCGGGCGAATGCCGTGACCGAGGCTGAGGCACCGGCACGTTTGAAAGAGCTGGCCGCAGCGATTGCCCGTGCCAATGACGCATATCATCGACAGGATGCGCCGGACATCTCTGATGCGGATTACGACGCGCTGAAACGCGAGAATGCAGCGCTGGAGGCGCGCTTCCCCGCGCTCAAACGCTCTGACAGCCCCTCTGATCAGGTGGGCGCTGCCCCGGTTGAGGGGTTTTCCAAGGTGACCCACGCCGTTCGTATGCTATCGCTTGGCAACGCGTTCGAGGATTCGGATGTCGCGGAATTCGCCCGGTTCATCCGCAGTTTCCTGGGGCTTTCACCGGAGTCCGCCCTGGAATTCACCGCGGAACCCAAGATCGACGGGCTTTCCCTGTCTCTGCGTTATGAAAACGGTTTGCTCGTGCAGGCTGCCACGCGCGGCGATGGAGAGGTGGGCGAGAATGTCACCGCCAATGCGCGCACCATCGCAGACATCCCGCAGACGCTGGCCGATGCGCCCGAGGTGCTCGAGGTGCGGGGTGAGGTCTATATGTCCCACGCCGATTTCGAAGCGCTCAATGAGCGGCAAGCGCAACGTGGGGGCAAGACCTTTGCCAATCCGCGCAATGCCGCTGCCGGATCGCTTCGCCAGCTCGATGCATCCATCACCCGCGACCGACCTCTCAAATTCTTTGCCTATGCCTGGGGCGCGCTGTCTGCACCGCTGGCCGACACCCAGATGGGTGCGATCGAGCGGCTAAAGGCGCTTGGGTTCCAAACAAATGACCGCACTAAGCTATGCGACACAACCGAGGCCATGCTTGCCCATTACCGCGAGATTGAGCAGGCCCGCGCCACGCTTGGCTATGACATCGACGGGGTCGTCTACAAGCTGAACGATCTGGCGCTTCAGGCAAGGCTTGGTATGCGTTCGACAACGCCAAGATGGGCCATCGCCCATAAATTTGCAGCTGAACTGGCCTGGACCCGTCTGGAAGCCATCGACATTCAGGTAGGTCGTACAGGTGCCCTCAGCCCGGTAGCGCGCCTCGCCCCGGTGACGGTTGGCGGTGTCGTGGTATCTAATGCAACGCTGCACAATGAGGACTATATCGCAGGGCGCGATTCCTCGGGCAATCAGATCCGTGAGGGCAAGGATATCCGGGTGGGCGATTGGGTGCAGGTCTATCGCGCCGGCGATGTGATCCCAAAAGTGGCCGATGTGGATCTGTCGAAACGGCCCGAGGATGCCAAACCCTATGAATTCCCGAGCATATGTCCCGAATGCGGGTCCGACGCGGTGCGAGAGGAAGGCGACGCCGTGCGCCGTTGCACCGGCGGGCTGATCTGTCCCGCGCAGGCGGTCGAGAAGCTTAAGCATTTCGTCAGCCGCGCGGCGTTTGATATCGAGGGGCTCGGCGCCAAGCAGGTGGAACAGTTCCACAAGGATGGCTGGGTGTCGGAACCGGCGGATATCTTCACGCTTCAGGCGCGCTATGGCAGCGGCTTGCAACAACTGAAGAATCGAGAAGGTTGGGGGGATAAATCGGCTGCGAACCTGTTCAAGGCGATTGAAGAGAAACGTTCCATCCCTCTGAAACGGCTTCTGTTTTCGCTTGGGATCCGGCATGTGGGGGAAGTGGCTGCCGCCGATCTTGCCCGCCATTTCGGGTCTTGGTCCGCCCTGGCCCTAACCGTCGACCGGGCACGTCCCGCCGCCGAAGCCGCGCGTGCGGCGGATGAAGCCATCGCTGCTGAGCGTGCGCGCGCTGCTGACGAAGGTCGCCGCGCCCAAATCAGCGCCACGCGGGATGCCATTTGGCAGGACGTGCCAGCCGAGGCCCGCACTGCATGGGACGAAATAACCGGCATCGACGGGATCGGGACCACAGTTGCGCAGGCGCTTGTCACCGCCTTTGGGCAACCGCGCGAACGGGAATCCATCGATCGGCTGGTCGCGGCTTTGAAAGTGCAGGAAGAGGCGGCGCCCACCACATCCGACAGCCCCGTGGCTGGCAAAACAGTCGTCTTCACCGGCAGCCTAGAGAAGATGACGCGTGCCGAGGCCAAGGCGCGGGCGGAGGGGCTTGGGGCGAAGGTCTCGGGTTCGGTCTCCGCCAAAACGGACCTTCTGGTGGCGGGGCCTGGGGCCGGATCGAAGGCCAAGAAGGCCGCTGATCTGGGCGTGGAAACCATAGATGAGGACGCTTGGCTCGCGTTGATCGGTGATGGTTGAGATGCCCAAGGGACGCCCTGAAATCCTGTTCCCTCTGTTCGCAGAGCTGGAAGGGCTGGATGGGATTGGACCCAAAACGGCAAAACATTACAAGGGTTTGGGGGTGGAAACACCCAATGACCTATTGCTGACCCTACCCGTTGGCGGCGTGGACCGAACCCGCCGGGCCAGCATCCGTGATGCGGTGCTGCCGGGGATCGTGACGGTCGAGGTGGAGGTTGGCCCGCACCGGAAGCCCGCCTCGCGTGGGCGGCCCTACCGGGTGCAGGTGACGGATGCTTCAACAAGCTTCGAGCTGGTCTTTTTTCACGCACATGGCGACTATCTGCAACGGGTTTTGCCGACGGGCAGCCGCCGACTGGTCTCTGGCAAGGTGGAGCTATTTGACGGGCTGGCGCAGATGGTCCACCCCGATCACATCCTGCCCCCGGCCGAAGCAGACGAAATTCCAGCCTATGAACCGGTCTATCCGCTGACAGCAGGTGTGACACAAAAAGGGATTGCCAAAGCCATCGCCTCGGCCCTGCCGCGGGCGCCCTATTTCGGGGAATGGATTGATCTGGAGCTGCTGAAATCCCGAAAATGGCCTGCCTGGCCCGATGCGCTGGAGCAGCTTCATTGCCCGGAGGGGCCGGAAACCCTGTCGAGAAACCACCCTGCGCGAGAGCGGCTGGCTTATGATGAGCTGCTGGCCCATCAGCTGACACTCGGTCTGGCGCGACTTAAGCTGAAGCGTGCCAAGGGTCGGGTCAGCGCGGGGGATGGGGCGTTGCGTGGCAAGGTGTTGAAATCACTTCCCTATCATCCAACCGGCGCGCAGGAACGGGCGATTGCAGAAATCGCGGCGGACATGGCCAGCCCGGTCAAGATGAACCGCTTGCTGCAAGGCGATGTCGGCGCGGGCAAGACGCTGGTGGCGTTGATGGCGTTGCTGGTGGCGGTGGAAGCGGGCGGGCAGGGAGTGATGATGGCGCCGACCTCGATCCTTGCCGCGCAGCATTTCGATGGGTTGAAACCGCTTGCCGAGGCTGCGGGTGTGCGGCTGGAAAGCCTGACTGGCCGCGATAAGGGGGCGGAACGGCGCGCGAAGCTGGAGGCGCTTAGATCGGGGGAGATCGGCATTCTGGTGGGCACCCATGCGGTGTTTCAGGATGATGTGGAATTTGCTGATCTGCGGCTTGCCATTGTCGACGAACAGCATCGGTTCGGGGTGCGCCAGCGGGTGAAGCTGGGCCAGAAGGGCGCGCAGGCAGATGTTCTGGTGATGACGGCAACACCCATTCCCCGCACGCTGAGTCTTGCCACCTATGGCGACATGGATATCTCGGTTCTGGATGAAAAGCCGCCGGGGCGAAAACCCGTGCGCACCGCGCTGGTCAGCACCGCGCGCATGGACGAAGTGGTCGATCACCTGCGTCAGGCGGTGGCCGAGGGCCGGCAGGCCTATTGGGTCTGCCCCCTTGTGGGGGAAAGCGAGGCTGTCGAAATGACCGCCGCCGAGGAACGGTTCAAGAGTCTGCGCGCCGCATTGGGCGAGGGCGTCGTGGGGTTGGTGCATGGCCAATTGCCGCCGGCCGAGAAAGACGCCGCCATGGCAGATTTTGTGGAGGGACGGGCCCGCGTTCTGGTCGCCACGACGGTGATCGAGGTGGGGGTGAACGTGCCCAATGCGACGATTATGGTGATCGAACAGGCAGAAAATTTCGGGCTGTCGCAATTGCACCAGCTGCGCGGGCGCGTGGGCCGGGGCGAGGGTGCGTCGACCTGCCTGCTGCTCTACCGCGCGCCGCTTGGGGAAACTGCCACGCGAAGGTTGCAGGTCTTGCGGGAAACCGAGGACGGGTTCCGCATCGCCGAAGAGGATCTGGCGATCCGAGGGGCGGGAGATCTGATCGGCACCGCACAATCGGGACTGCCGAAGTTCCGCGTGGCCGATTTGGAGGGGCAAACAGCATTGATGAGCATCGCGCAATCGGACGCGCGGGCGCTGTTGGATCGGGATCCGGAGATGATCAGCCCGCGCGGACAATCGGCGCGGGTTCTGTTGTGGTTGATGGAGCAGGAAAAGGCGATCGGGCTGATCTCGGTCGGATAAGGAAGGTTAATAACCTATTAACCATCGTTAACCATTGGGCTCCGTTTGTTCTCAAATGTTCTCATAAAGTTCTTGCATTCCGCCTCTGGATATGAGAACAAAGCGTTAACACGCCACAAGTTGTTCAGGAATTGGAAACCATGATCACTCAGATCCGCCAGATTATCGAATCCTCGCGCGACTCATTGCTGTATGATTTTGCCGGTGTTCTGGCGATCGGTGTCATGACCCTCGGGGCCCTGCATCTGCCCGGCACCCTCTGACACGCTTGCTTTTCTGCCTGCGGTCGTACCTCCGGATGGCTTCTTCATAGCTGCGGGTCTGTCCCCAACTCCCCGCGCTGCCTCTGCCTCAGGGTCTTTGGAACTGCCTGTCCAAACGCCCGGCCACTGGACGCCCCGACACGCATACCTGCCGCCGCCTCCGTGCCCCGGAGAGCGGCGGTTTTTTTGTTTAGAGTTGGAGTTCAGGCGCAGGCGGCGGCTTCGGCCTCGGCCATGGCTTGCGCGGTGGCCTCAAAAGCCAGCATGATCGAGGCGTGGCGGTTCTTGTAGTCACGCGCAGGTTCCAGAACCTCGTAGCCGGTGAAAGGCGCCTCGGGCGGTGGCGCGCCATCCTTCAGCATCGCACGCAGCTGATCGCGGCCCTGTTCCACTTCGGCGCGGGTGCGACCGATGACATTTGCCGCCATCAGTGCAGCAGACGCCTGACCGAGCGCACAGGCCTTTACGTCCTGGCCGAACCGCACGATGCGTCCATCCTCGAGGTCCAGATCCACCGTTACCGTCGAGCCGCACAGCGGCGCGCGCTTTCTCACCGTTGCTTGCGGGGTTTCCAGCCGGTCAGTCAGAGGAATGTCCGCCGCCAGCGCAAGAATGCGCTGCGAATAGAGTTTGATCAGGTCGCTTTCGGTGCTCATGGGCTTTTCCCCCGCGCTGCTGCCCTATAGGTAGCGATCTATCCATGGATTGCAAAGGGTGCCGGTCATGAGCTTTGATCCCGCGACGTTGACATATACCGCTGACGGATTGATCCCGTGCATCGCGCAGGATGAGGGGACAGGCGAAGTGTTGATGATGGCCTGGATGAATGCCGAGGCGGTTGCACGCACCCTGGATACCGGGCGGGTCACCTATTGGTCGCGCTCACGTCAGTCGTTCTGGATCAAGGGCGAAAGCTCTGGCCATGTGCAGGACCTGGTGGAGTTGCGCGTCGATTGCGACCGGGATTGTCTGCTGGCAGTCGTGCGCCAGACCGGGCCTGCCTGCCATACCAATCGCCGCAGCTGTTTTTACACTGCCGTGCAGGATGGGGACGAGGTGGAACTGATGGCGCCCATGGTCTGAGCCCTGCACCTGCGGGGTCTGATGGGTGCCTCCGGCGGGAGTATTTGGACCAAGAAGAAGGGCAGGGCGCGCGTTAAGGTTAATGGGGGCGGTTAACCTTAATGTGAGAGGCCCACCAGGGCGCGAATGTCAGATGGGGTCAGGCCCTCTTCGCGATAGGTGCGGATTGCGCGGGCGTCATCGCGTTTGGCCAGGCGCTTGCCGTTCTCGTCACGGATCAGCCGGTGGTGGTGGTAAACCGGTGTCGGGAGCCCAAGCAGACGTTGCAGGATCACGTGAATCCGCGTGGCGTCAAACAGGTCTGCGCCACGAACAACGTTCGTAATGCCCTGTGCCGCGTCGTCCAGCACAACGGACAGATGGTAAGAGCCGCCCATATCGCGGCGCGCGAGAACCACATCGCCGATGTCGTGGGCCACATCCTCGGGGGTGAATTCGATCAGCCCGCGTGGGATGCCTTCCCCATTTCCCTTTTCCTCAAACGCGGCCACGCCTGCTGTGCCAAGCCGAGGGACAAAGACATCGTCGGCCAATGCCGCTTGCGCCATATTCAGGCGGAGCGCTGTGTGTTTGGGGCGCGCACACATGTGGTTCGGCATACGTGGTTTGCTTCGGCAAGTGCCGGGATAAATGATCCCGTCCGGGCCGAGAAGCGGTGCCCCTTCCTGCGGGGCCGAAGCGGCCTGGGCAATATCACGTCGATTGCACGTGCAGGGATAGAGCAGGTCTCGGTCCCAAAGCTTGTCCAGGGCAGCTGCGTAAATGTCCATCCGTTCGGATTGGCGCATGACCGGCTCATCCCATGTCAGGCCGAGCCAGGAGAGATCGTAATAGATCAGATCCTCCCACTCCGGCTTTGCGCGGGTCTGGTCGATATCCTCAATCCGCAGCAGAAACGCGCCGCCCGCTGCCCGCGCCATGTCATGGGCGAGGATCGCCGAATAAGCATGGCCCAGATGCAGAGGGCCGGTGGGCGATGGGGCAAATCGGGTGCGAAAGGTCACTTCGATTTCAAATGGTTGCGGGGTGGTCTTCACCCTGGTTCAGCCATCCTTGCCAGGCCGCTTTGGCCCGGTCCGTATAGCCCTTGTAGCGCGCTTTCCGGTTTTTGCGCCCGCCTTTCAAGTCGATGGGCGGGAAGAGGCCGAAGTTCACATTCATCGGCTGAAAGGTCTTTGCTTCAGCACCGCCGGTAATGTGGTGGATCAGGGCGCCCATGGCGGTTTCCTGTGGGACGGGGGGCAGTGTTTGACCCAGAACTTCGGCAGCGGCAAGCCGGCCTGCCAAGAGCCCCATGGCGGCAGATTCCACATAGCCCTCGACCCCGGTGATCTGGCCTGCAAACCGGATATGGGGTTGCGAACGCAGGCGCATTTCGTGATCCAGAAGCGTGGGCGAGTTGATAAAGGTGTTCCGGTGGATGCCACCAAGCCGCGCAAAGCTGGCGTTTTCCAGCCCCGGGATCATGCGAAAGACCTCGGTCTGGGCGCCGTATTTCATCTTGGTCTGGAATCCCACGATGTTGAACAGCGTTCCCAGCTTGTTGTCGCAGCGCAGCTGAACCACGGCATAGGGTTTCTGATCGGGCTGATGGGCGTTCGTCAGGCCGATGGGCTTCATCGGTCCAAAGCGCAGCGTCTCGCGGCCGCGTTCTGCCATGACCTCAATGGGCAGGCAGCCGTCGAAATACTTGGCGGTCTCGCCCTCGCGAAACTCGGTCTTATCGGCGGCCAAAAGCGCGTCGATGAAGGCCTCATAGGTGTCGCGGTCCATCGGGCAGTTGAGATAGGCGGTGCGTTCTTCCTCGGTCTCACCTTTGTCATAGCGCGACTGCATCCAAGCCTTGGACATGTCGATGCTGTCGGCATGGACGATGGGGGCGATGGCGTCGAAGAAAGCGAGGCTGTCTTGCCCTGCCTCTTGTGCGATAGCGTCAGCCAATGCGCCTGAGGTCAGGGGGCCAGTGGCGATGATGGCCGGACCCTCGGAGGGCAGCGCATTGACCTCTCCTTCGACGACAGTAACCAAAGGATGGGCGCGCAACCGGTCGGTTACTGATTGTGCAAAAGGGTCGCGATCTACGGCCAGTGCGCCACCTGCGGGCAGGCGGTGGCGATCTGCCATCTCCATGATCAAACCACCGGCGGCGCGCATTTCCCAATGCAGCAAGCCAACGGCGTTTTGTTCGTCATCATCCGAGCGGAAGGAATTGGAGCAGACCATTTCCGCCAGGTTGCCCGTCTGGTGGGCAAATGTGCCGACGGTTGGACGCATTTCGTGAATGACCACGGGGACGCCCATGGTGATGGCCTGCCAGGCGGCTTCGGACCCGGCCATGCCGCCGCCGATAATGTGGATCGCTTTTGTCATAGCCCGCGATGTAGGCCAGTGCCTCGTCCTTGCCAAGTGGGCTTAGACCGGCAGCCGCCAGCCGCGCCGATAGATTGCAAAACGACCCCCGCCCAAAATCAGCAGGGGAAAAGCCAACAATATGGTGATGGCGAGATGGGCAGAACCGTATTGCGTCTGCAATCCAAGCCTCTCGAACCACAGGAGTTGCCCCGCGAACAGGATAAGCCCCAAAGAAGCCATGACACGGGTCTGTAGTCCGAACAGCAGCCAGATAAAGATGAACAGCAGAAGGCCGGACAGGCAGAAGACGGCGGCCCATTCAATCGGATGCAGCCCACCAGTGCCCTGTTGCTGCGCCAGGGCAGCGACCGATATCCCGTCCAGAGCGAAGACCAGAATGGAGAACGCCAGCAAAAGCCTGCACAGCAGGTGTGATAGGGTGAGGATTGTCACTGCTTTGCCTCGAGTTTTCTTTTTAGTAAATACAGAGTATCACCTACTGCAAAAGCAAAAAGACGAATAAATGCAAATAGGCTTTTGCACCACAATCGATCTAGGCCACTTGCGGGGCATAGCGTTGGGCGGAAATTTCCTGAAAACACGAGGAAATCCATAAGATCATATCCTGAATTGCGGTGTCTGACTTTCTGGAAGAATGATAGGCAAGCCAGATCTCAACTGAGATTGGGTCTTCGTCCGGCTCCAGCGGGATGAAATTGTCATCTTCGCGGGCCAGAAGTTCGGGAAGCGGGGCCATCATCCGCGTGGATTGCGCCAGGTGAAAGAGTTGAGCGATCTGAGTCGTTCTGAGAGAGGGGGCGCTCTGGAAATAATCCAGGGCGTGCCGCATGGGTGGGAAATCATTGAACTCTTCGGTTAACCCCGCCCAGGCCATGCGGTCCTTGGACAGCTTGTGGCGATACAGACGGAAGGTCAATTCACCGATCCGGCGCGTGATCAGCCGCCCGTGTTCCGGTTGGCCTGCGCGCAGCATAATATCCATGTCTCCAAGGCCCACCCCATTGGCTCTATCATGTAGTTCAATGGAGTATTTCGGATGATTTTCAATGCTTTCCGTGATTCGTGGAGCCAGAATATTTGACGTCACGAATGGCGGAGCACCGATGCGCAGACGGGCCGACACGGCAGCGTTGGTTCTGGCTTTAATGCGCCGCTCTTCGTTTAGCATCGCGCCTTCGAACGTTTCCACAACTTCGAGCAATCCGACGACGGCGGGGTTCAATTTCCATATACCAGCTGACTTGATGAACAGTGGCATCCCTATTTTCTCACCAAGCCGTTCGATCCGCCGCGAAACAGTCGCGACATTGGTGCCAAGGATCTTTGCGGCCGCACTCATCGTTCCGGTTCGGTTAACGGCCAATGCAAATTTTAGATCGTCCCAGTTTTGCAACCTTGGTCCTTCCTATTCAGCAAGGAATCTTCGATCAAACTAAGTTAATATTAACATAGTTTAATGTAGGGTGCAGATAAATATGAAAAAAGGGCAATCGCAATAGCGATTGCCCCTTGATCTAAAATATTTTTTTTTAGACAGCGTGGTGCGCTTCTTCTCGTCCACCGCTGGAAAGATTAAGGGATTCCCGAACTTCATAAAGCGTGTAGCGCCCACCACCGTACAGAATGAGTGGCACAGAGAAGACCGAGACCAGAGTGATCTTGACCGCCAGGGCCGGGTCACCAGTGGGATTGGTCATGATTGCGGGCAGAACCAGCAGTGCCATTGCCATGGCAGCCACCATCGAGGTGCGGATGCCAAGGATCAGCCAGAAGCTAAGCACAAAGTACAGAGCGGCCAGGGCGGCGGAGTGGAACTCCAGCCCTTCCATGCCGCCGACCACTGTCGGGATGTTGCAATCGCGAAGTTGTGGGACCAGGCCAATGGCGGCCTCGATCATAAGGGTCGCCGAGAGGCAGACCCGGAAGTTCAGTCTCAGCCATTCGGTAAGGTTGGTCATGTGCTCTGTCTCGTTAAGGTAAATCGCTCGTTAACTACAGTCTCCGCTGCAAATGGGGCAGGACAAGGCCGATGACGGGGAACCTTCGGGGTCTTTTACAAGCTATTCAGGCATCAGTACGGACAACAGCACATCATTGTTCTCTATTTGGCAACTTGGCCTAACTTTTTAGACAGGTCTGTGCCACATTTGCGAAGGAAGTCGTTTCCAAATCTGGGGATTGTTCACCCGCGTGATCGGCATCAGGCCGTGATCTTGGTAGAAAAGAAAACGCCGCGTCCTTATCAAAAGGGACGCGGCGCTTGGGCACCCTCTCTGGAGCAGGGGGTCAGCCAGTTGCAGCGAAGTCAGAGAATATGTTGTCGACCGCGTCGGGCAGGTTCGCGGCCAGCTTGCGGCGGCTCACAAAGTTCACCACAGGCGCTTCTGCGACAGGTGCAGGGCGGGCCACGGCCTTGGCTGCGGGGCGGGCGCGGTGCGGGTGGTCGGTGGGGGTAATCCGGCGCGGCGTCACCTTGCGGCGAATGGCGCTGCGCATCCGGTGATCCCGCGGCGCGTTTTCGGCATAGGTCAGCATCAGCGCCGCGATCAGCACGAGGTCACGCCAGAAGGTTCCCAGCTCATCCGCCACGCCAAGTTCAATCATTTGCAGATAGCTGGCAAACAGCGTCATCAAGCCCAGGACAAGCGCAGCCGGGCGCATATACAGGCCGATCATGACCAGAAAGGCGAGGGCGAAGACCAGCATTGCCGACAGCGGCTCGGCCACATGGGCGGGCAGGACTTGCTCGGCCAGGATGGTCAGGTTGGTGCCAGGGATTAGATTTAGCCCAACGGCCAGAAAGTACGATGCGATGACGATCCGCAACAGGTTTTGCGCAGTGGCATTCAGCGTGATGCGTTCGGCGCTTGAATTGGTCATGACCAAAGTCTTCTCTGCTTGGCAGCCTTGCAGACTGGCGTGCGCCCCCCGGCGTGTCGCCCCAGTGGGACCAATCTGGGTCTGAATTCTGGCAGTATTATTATGTATTTGAGGAAAAGGCGGTGCATTCACGCGGCAGGTCTGGGGCGCAAATGCGGCCGGACTGTGGCCCAGTATGAAAACACAACCGCCGCTGGCAGATCTGCCCGCGGCGGTGAGGGGTAACCAATGTGACGAATTCAGGCGAGCGCTGCCCGCGAAAGACGTTTATCGACCGAGAACGCCCCAGCACCATGCGCAACGAGGGCGAGGCCCGCAATGATCATGTCCACAAAAAGGGCCTGTTCCTCAATGCGCAAAACCGCCCGTCTATGCGCCGGTTCTATGCGTTCCAGCGCCTAACTTGGCTCGATCAGATCCCACCGGTTGCCATAGAGATCACGAAAAACGGCGACGGTTCCATATGTCTCGTGTCTCGGTTCTTCCTCGAACACCACACTGGCGGCCAGCATCTGCACACGACTGGCCTCGAAATCGTCGGTGTGCAGGAAATAGCCCACGCGCCCGCCTGCGTGATGGCCAATGGCGCCCACCTGATCATCCACTGCGCGCGCGATTAGAAACTGGGTTGCTGCAGTGCTGTCTGGGGCCATCCGCACCCATCTTTTGCCGCCACCCATATCGGTGTCTTCCAGAAGGACCCAGCCAAGTGCGTCCTGAAACCAGGCAATGGCCTCATCATAGTCACGCGCCAGATAGGCCACGAGCGCCAGCCGATTTGTCATCCCTTGCGTTCCAGTGCCGTGGCGATGCGATCCAGCAGGGCATTCTGTTCGCGCAGCAGGGCATGATGCGCTTCCTGCTGCTCGATCTGCCGGGTCTGGTTGGAGGTGACCTTCTCGGTCTCAGCCGTATGACGCGCCAGATAGTCCTGATAGCGGCCCGATTGATAGCGGGCCAGCGGGATCATCGCCAGGATGACCGCCCCTCCAAACAGGAAGAGCGGAATCCAATCATACATCGGCATCTGCTGCATCGTCCTCATCGCTTTGTTCGGCGATCCAGGCGACCGAGACGACCTCTTCGCCCTTGGCGGTGTCGAAGACCTTCACCCCACCAGCAGAGCGTGATCGGAACGAGATCCCGTCAACCGGGCAACGGATCGACTGACCCTTGGAAGTCGCCAGCATGATCTGATCGCTGATATCGACCGGGAAGCAGGCCACCAGGGCCCCGCCACGCATCGCCTTGTCCATCGCAGCGACGCCCTGACCGCCACGGCCCCGCACCGGGTAGTCATGCGACGAGGACAGCTTGCCCGATCCCTTTGCGGTGATCGTCAGGATCAGATCCTCGGCGGCCGACATCTCTGCATATTTTTCCGGGCTCAGCGCCGTATCTGCCACGGTCTCTTCGTCGCTGTCCTCGGCTTCTTCGGTCACGCCCGCCACGGCACGGCGCATCTTTAGATAGGCCGCACGGTCTTCGGCACTGGCCTCGAAATGGCGGATCACGGCCATGGACACCACGGTTGCGCCATCAGGCAGGCGAATGCCCCGGACACCGGTGGAATCGCGGCCCTTGAAGACGCGAACATCGGTGGTGCGAAAACGGATCGCACGGCCCGCATCGGTGACGAGCATGACATCGTCGTCCTCGGTGCAGATGCGCGCGTTCACCATGCTGACGGACCCGTCCTCGGGCAGTTTCATGGCGATCTTGCCGTTCGAACGAACATTGGCGAAATCCGAAAGCTGGTTGCGCCGGACATCGCCCGCCGTGGTGGCGAAGACGATCTGCAATTCGTCCCAGTGGTCCTCGTCCCGGTCAATGGGTAGCACAGCGGCCACGGATACGCCGGTGGGGATGGGCAGGATGTTGACGATTGCCTTGCCCTTGGACGTACGTCCGCCTTGGGGCAGGCGCCATGTCTTCAGCTTGTAGACCATCCCGTCAGTGGTGAAGAACAGAAGCGGCGTGTGGGTGTTGGCGACGAACAGGTTGGTGACAACGTCATCTTCCTTCAGCTCACCACCCGACAGCCCCTTGCCGCCGCGCTTTTGCGCCCGGAAATCGGCCAGCGGCGTGCGCTTGATATAGCCGCCCGAGGTTACGGTCACGACCATGTCTTCGCGTTCGATCAGGTCTTCGTCGTCCATGTCGCCGGACCATTCGACGATCTCTGTCCGGCGCGGCACGGCAAACTGTTCGCGTACTTCTGCCAGCTCGTCCGAGATGATCTGCATGATCCGTTCACGGCTGGCGAGGATGGCGAGGTAGTCCTTGATCTTGGCGGCGAGCTCTTGCAGCTCGTCGGTGACTTCCTTCACCCCGATCTGTGTCAGGCGCTGAAGGCGCAATTCCAGGATCGCACGGGCCTGCGTCTCAGACAGGTTATACGTCCCGTCATCGTTCATTGTGTGGGTCGGGTCGTCGATCAGCCGGATGTAATCAGCGATCTCACCAGCGGGCCAGCGCCGCGTCATCAGCTTTTCGCGCGCTTCGGCGGCGTCGGCGGATTGACGGATGGTGGCCACGACCTCATCGACATTGCTGACGGCCACGGCCAGGCCGCACAGGATATGCGACCGTTCACGCGCCTTGCGCAGCTCATAGGCGGTGCGCCGGGCGACCACGTCTTCGCGGAAATCCAGGAACGACGTCAGGAACCGGCGCAGGGTCAGCTGCTCCGGCCGTCCGCCATTCAGCGCCAGCATGTTGCAGCCAAAATGGGTCTGCATCTGGGTAAAGCGGAACAGCTGGTTCAACACCACCTCGGGCGTTGCGTCGCGTTTCAGCTCGATCACCACGCGCACGCCGATCCGGTCGCTTTCGTCCTGAACGGCGGAAATGCCCTCCAGCTTTTTCTCACGTACAAGATCGGCGATCTTTTCGATCATCGAGGCCTTGTTGACCTGATAGGGGATCTCGTCGAGCACGATGGCATAGCGGTCCTTGCGGATCTCCTCGACCCTTGTCTTGGCGCGGATGACGACGCTGCCGCGCCCTTCCAGATAGGCCTTTCGCGCGCCGGTGCGTCCCAGGATGATCCCGCCTGTGGGGAAATCCGGGGCGGGGACGTATTCCATCAGCTCTTCGCTGCTGAGGTCGGGGTTCACGATCAGCGCCTGACAGGCGTCGATCACTTCGCCCAGATTGTGCGGGGGAATGTTGGTGGCCATGCCAACGGCAATCCCGCCGGCGCCATTGACCAGCATATTCGGAAAGCGAGAGGGCAGAACCGTCGGTTCCCGGTCCTTTCCGTCATAGTTGTCCTGGAAATCGACAGTGTCCTTGTCGATATCGGCCAGCATGAACGCGGCGGGCTTGTCCATCCGCACTTCGGTATAGCGCATCGCCGCCGGGTTATCCCCGTCCATGGAGCCGAAGTTGCCCTGACCATCCAAAAGCGGCAGCGACATCGAGAAGTCCTGCGCCATCCGCACCAGCGCGTCATAGATCGCGCTGTCGCCATGGGGGTGGTACTTACCCATCACATCACCCACGGGACGGGCCGATTTGCGGTAGGCCTTGTCGTGGCTGTTGTTGGTTTCATGCATCGCATAGAGGATGCGCCGGTGCACCGGTTTCAGCCCGTCGCGCAGATCGGGAATCGCGCGGGAAATGATCACGCTCATCGCATAGTCGATGAAGCTGGTCTTCATCTCCTCTGCGATTGAGATTTGGGGGCCATGGGGCACCGGCGCTTCGGGGCCGGTTTCTTCCATGTTTTCAGGGGGTTCTGGGGTGTCGGTCACGCCTGATGCTCGCTTCTGTCCGCGCGTCTATATATTGTTGTCGGGCAGTATAGAGGGCCGGGATATAGGGTGCAATGGCAATGGCCCGAGGCGGCTGGCACTCGCGCCTGTGGATGGCTAACAATCTGTTTTTGTTGATTTTTAATAAAGCTGTGGCAGCATCATTTTTAGTCAGCAACTCAGGAGGCGCGCATATGGCCCACGAAGAGACCGAATTGATGCTCAAAGGATATGGTCTGACAACCGCAGAAATGTTTTACCACATGCCCGATCACCCGCATGTGTTGAATACCTTCGTCTGGCAGGATTACGACCTGGCGCCGGACCACCCAAAACTCTTTTCCTTTATCGAGTTCTGGCAGGATGAGATCGAAGGCCCGCTGCATTCCGTCCGCTTCACGCATCGCAAGCTGATCGGGCCGGGCGAATGGCGCAACGTCGTGGGTGAACTTACCCTTCACTAACAGAAAATACCCTAACTCCGTCATCAGGGCTGAATTGCCAAAGGGGAATGCGGGGGGAGACACCCCCCGCGGCTCGACGCGCGATGCGCGGCGAAATCCCTTACCCCTTGGCGCGTTGCAGCATCCCGAAAAGGTCGCGCGGATCATCGGGGTCGGCCAGCATGTCGAGCTGGTCGAACAGCGCTGTTCCTTCCAGCCGGTCCCGCACATAGCGAAGCGCCGAAAAATCCTCGATGGCGAAGCCCACGGAGTCAAAAAGCGTGATCTGCCGGGATGACACCCGGCCCTCGGCCTCGCCAAGAATGACCTGCCACAGCTCCGTCACCGGGTGATCTTCGTCCAGCTGCTGAATCTCGCCTTCAATGCGCGTCTGCGGTGGGTATTCCACGAAAATGGACGACCGGTGCAGGATTGCAGGCGCCAGTTCCGTCTTGCCGGGGCAGTCGCCGCCGATTGCGTTGATATGCACCCCTTCGCCAACCATGTTGTCGTTCAGGATCGTGGCATATTGCTTGTCAGCAGTGCAGGTGGTGATGATCTCTGCCCCTTCCATCGCGTCTTCGGGCGTGGTGCAAGTCACAACAGTCAGACCCTGACCGGCCAGGTTGCGCGCGGCTTTTTCAGTCGCCGCGCGGTCGATGTCGTAAAGCCGCACGGTGTCGATCCCAACCACGGCCTTCATCGCCAGCGACTGAAACTCCGACTGCGCGCCGTTGCCGATCATCGCCATGGTCCTTGCGCCTTTCGGGGCCAGATGTTTGGCCACCATGGCCGAGGTCGCCGCGGTGCGGATCGCGGTCAGCACGGTCATTTCGCTGAGCAGCGTCGGATAGCCCGTCGCCACATCCGCCAGAAGCCCGAAAGCCGTCACAGTTTGAAGCCCGGACTTTGTATTGGTCGGGTGTCCATTCACGTATTTGAAGGCGTATTGCTCACCATCCGAGGTTGGCATCAGCTCGATCACGCCCACGGGGCTATGCGCGGCCACACGTGGCGTCTTGTCAAAGAGCGGCCAGCGGCGGAAATCTTCCTCGATATAGTCGGCCATTTCCACAAGCATCCGTTCCAGCCCGATGGAATGGACAAGTCGCATCATGTTTTCGACTGAAACGAAGGGAACGTAAGCACGATCAGAGGGTTGGGGTAGTTTGTTCATGCTGCGAAACTCCTTGTGGGGCGGTCAAAGACGCGGCGGCCCATCAGCGATGCGGTCAGATCGACCATCAGTGATGCGGTGCGCCCGCGTTCGTCGAGAAACGGGTTCAGCTCAACAAGGTCGAGAGAGGTGACAAGCTCGCTGTCATGCAGAATCTCCATGACCAGATGCGCCTCGCGGAAGGTGGCGCCGCCCGGCACGGTGGTGCCCACGGCGGGCGCGATGGAAGGGTCGAGGAAGTCCACGTCGAGCGAGACATGAAGCATCCCGTTGGCCGCTTCGACCCGTGCCAGGAAGTCACGCAAGGGGGCGGCGATGCCATGTTCGTCGATGGCGCGCATGTCGTGGCAGGTGATTTCGGTCGCCGCCAGCGCCTGCTTTTCCTCCAGATCGACGGAGCGCAGCCCGATCATGCAGACATACTCTTGCGGGACAGGTGCCTTCAGCGCCGGGAAATGGTCGAAGCCGGGCAGGCCGGTGATGTAACCCACAGGCGTGCCATGCAAATGGCCGGACCCGCTTGTTGCGGGTGTATGGAAATCGGAATGCGCATCAAGCCACAGCACGAATTGCGGGCGGCCTTGCGCTGCGGCGTATTCCGCCACACCCGCCACGGTGCCAAGCGACAGGCTGTGATCGCCCCCCAGGAAGATGGGAAAGCCGTCTTCCATCGCGTCACGAGCGGCAGGGATCAGCGCCTCCGTCCAGGCGATGGTCTCAGCTAGGGCGTGGACTTTTCCCTCTGTAGGCAGGTCTTTCAGCGGCGCTTGCAAGACGTCACCAAGGTCACGGGTTTCCAGGCCAAGCCGGATCAG
This sequence comes from Nioella aestuarii, assembly GCF_050896395.1. Classification (NCBI taxonomy): domain Bacteria; kingdom Pseudomonadati; phylum Pseudomonadota; class Alphaproteobacteria; order Rhodobacterales; family Paracoccaceae; genus Nioella; species Nioella aestuarii. The sequence goes on from NZ_JBPBBA010000008.1 coordinate 111,003, forward strand.
TTGTTCGGCAATGCCAGCAGTGCGGAAGGCATCCGGGCCCATCAGGCAACCACGGGTGCGTTTGCCGCTATCCACCGGGGCGCCGATCAGAAGGCAAGGTTTGGAAGTCATGGTGAGTCGATCCTTGATGCGCGTTTTCCCATGGGTAGCGCCCGGATCGGATTGGACAGAAGCGGTCAGAGTGGTCATGTTGGGGAATAATTAACCAAAATGAGCAATGATGATGAGCGACATGGACGAAATAGATCGCAAGCTTCTGGCCGCATTGCGCCGCGACGGGCGGGCCTCGGTCTCTGACCTCGCAATCGACCTCGGCGTAACCCGTGCCACGGTCCGCGCGCGGATGGAGAGGTTGTCGAAATCCGGCGAGATCCGGGGCTTTAGCGTTGTCACGCGCGGTGACATCGCACAAAGCCCGGTGCGCGCGCTGACCATGCTGGGGATCGAGGGGCCGGGGATGGACCGGATCCGTCGTCAGTTGTCAGGGCGGCGAGAAGTTCAGGCCGTGCACTCCACCAATGGCAAATGGGATCTGATCGTGGAGCTTGGGACAGAGACGCTGGAGGCACTGGATTCAGCCCTGCGCGACATCCGCAGGCTGGAGGGTGTCAGCACCTCGGAAACCAGTCTGCTTCTATCGACCAGCAGGTACAGCCGGATCTGAAGGCGCGAGGAAGCTGAAACTCTCGGCACTGGCCTTGCGCCAGGACAGCACAATCCGCCGGTCAAAGCTTAGCGCGCCGGGAACCGGGTGCAGGCACCCCCTGTCCATATCCCCCTGAACGATCCGCACTGGCAGATACGCGGCCCCTCCGTCCCGGCGCATATGGTCAAGCGCCCAATCCGGGTTTGAAAATGCCAGCGCAGCGGTTTCATCCGTTGGCCACGCCTCGGCATGTTGGGCGCGGAATAGGGGGCCGTAGTCGACATAGATATATTGCTTCTGCCACATAAGGTCTGGGCTACTTGTCACCAGGATCAGCCGGTCACTGGCGAATTCCCGGTGTTCGAGCCCTGCGCCGATCACCGGTTCAGACAGCAAAGCCGCGTCGCTCATTCCGCTTTGCAGCCAGGTCTCAGCATCGCGCAACAGCCCGGACCATATCTCGATGGCCGTTTCAGGATGGGCGGCACGAATCTCGTCAATCCAGCGCTGTCCCAGTTCCGGCCACAGACCCGGATCGCAGACAAAACTGAACAGCCGCGTTACCCCGCGCGGCAGGTTTGCACGGGCACGGGCATTTTCCCATGTGCGGGCGATGACCTCGGCCTGTTCGAGAAAGGCAAAGCCCGCCTTGGTCAGAGTCGCCCCCTTGCGGGACCTGACCAGCAATTGCGCGCCAAGCGCCTGTTCCAGCGTATCAAGCCGTGCGGTGACGGCGGATTGAGTGACGTTCAATTGTTCAGCCGCACGGTTGAGGTTTCGGCAGCGGACAACGGCCAGAAAGGTTTGGATCGCGGCGATGTTCATCGCTCGATAATGCAGAAAATTCGAATTACTGCATAGATAAAATCCGTTTTTCAGATGCTGTTTCCCGTGCCACTGTGATCCCAGAAGAGGGAGATGCGCGATGGAGTTCTCGATCCAATTGTCCTCGGACTACCCCGACAAATCCTATGGCGGGGATAGGGTTTACGGTGACATGCTCAATCAGGCGGTGCTGGCGGATCGCATGGGGTTCGATGCGGTGTCTGTCACTGAGCACCACTTGATGAACTGCCTGATGATGCCCGCACCGCTGCAATTCGCCGTCAAGATCGCGGCGATGACCAAGGCGGTGAAGATCATGACCTCGATCGTCGTGCTGCCGCTGCATGACATGCGGATCTATGCGGGCGAGGTCGTGGTGGCCGATATGTTCACAGAAGGCCGCTTGTTGCTGGGTGTCGGGCGCGGGGCCTTCAAGTATGAAATGGAGCGGCTGGGCGTTCCGATGGAAGAAACGCAGGGCCGGTTCAATGAATCGCTGGCCGTGCTGCAAGCGCTGTTGACCGAAGAAGAGGTCAGTTGGGATGGCGACTATTACCAGTTCGATCCCATCACCATCATGCCGCGCCCCGTGCGCCCCGGTGGACCACCGATGATGATGGCGGTGATGAATCCTGAAGGCATCTACCATTGCACCAAACGCGGCTTTCACATCCAAACGACGCCGCTATCGGGCAATCACCAATTGCTGCTGGATCAGGTCGGCGCGTTCAACCGCGCCAAGGCTGATATGGAGGGGGCGGGCGACGGGCTGACCCTGACGTTGTCTCGCGTGGCCCATATCGCGCAAACCCAGACAGAACGGCAGCGCAAGGTTGAAGCCGCGCATCGCTATTACGGGCGGTTCGACAATGTCTTCACCGGTCCGGGGCTGGTCGACAATGGCATGGTTCGGGAACTGCCCTGTGCGACGCCGGTCGAGGAGCTTGGGGAAAGCCTGCTGATCTGTACGCCACAAGAAATGATCGACAAGCTTGGGCCATACGCCGAACTTGGCATCGACCGGGTCATTCTGAACTTCAATTTTGGGCTCGATCCTGCTGATACGCTCGACGCGATCCAGTGTTTCGCGGAAGAGGTCATGCCCCATTTCACCGGCCGCCCTGCCTGCGTTGCTGCCGAGTAACCCACTGAAAGGAAAAAATATGCCAATCATCCGAGTGGAGATGTTCCCTGGCCGAACGACGGATCAGAAACGAGAGATGGTGAAGGCGCTGACCGATGCGTTCGTCGCCACGGCGGGCGGCAATCCGGCCGGCGTTCATGTGATTATCTCTGACATCGAGAAATCTGACTGGGGCACCGGAGGAGAGCTGAACTCCGACCGGTTTCCGGACTAGGGGGCTGATATGACCGATGTGATCGACTGCGAATATACGGTTCAAGGCGAAGGCCCGCCGCTTTTCCTGATCCACGGCATCGGTGCGGCGCGCAACACTTGGGCACAGGCGCTGCCGGTGCTGACGCCGCATTTCACCGTCGTGACCTATGATTTGCGCGGCCACGGGGCCTCTCCCATGCCGGATGGAGAATTTGGGCTGGATGAGCTGGTGGCCGATCTGGAGCGGGTTCGCGAACGGACAGGGTTTGCGACCGCCCATTTCGCAGGTCATTCGCTGGGTGGCATGATCGGCCCGGCCTATGCGCTGAAATATCCCGACAAGGTGCAGTCGCTTGGCCTGTTGTCTACCGCCGCCTTCCGCACGGAAGATGACAGCGCCAAGGTCTGGGGCGTGGTCCGCGCGATGGAGGAGAAGGGCATCCCGCAGGTGCTTGAAACGCTCTCGGATCGCTGGTTCACCGACGGGTTCATTGCGGCCCATCCGGATGTGGTGCGCAATCGGCTAAAGCAGGTGGTGGAGACGGACCCGGAGGTCTTCCTTAACGTCTTCCGCATCTATGCCGGGACCGAAATGGCGCCTTGGCTGCATGAGGTCACAGCGCCGTCACTGGTGCTGACGGGAGAGTTCGACGTCGGCTGCAACCCGCGCCTGAACCGGCTGATTGATCAGGCATTGCCCAATTCAGACCTGGTGATCCTGCCCGACCTCAAGCATTCCTTGCTGCTGGAGGCCGGAGAGGTAGTGGCCGAAAACCTCGTTCGGTTTATCCAAGCGCTGGATTAACCCCTGGGTTTGCGCGGGGGCGTATCGCCGCCCTTGCGGGGTTTCGATCCGGGTTTGTTCAGGCCGGCCTTGCCCGCGCGGGCGGGTTTTGGCTTGGCTCCTGGACGCTCGAACCGCTTGGACGGATCGGCGGCCGATGCGCGCGGGGCGGGGG